>JANPIQ010000090.1:0-9997 GCA_031425075.1 Sphingomonadales bacterium | reverse complement strand
GCCGCCGTTCGATCCGCCCTGGATCGCGAGCTTTCCCTTCGCGCTGATGCCCTCTGCGATCAGGAACTCACCTGCAGCGATCGCATCGTCGAACACATTCTGCTTGCGTGCGAGCCGTCCGGCATCGTGCCACGCCTTGCCATATTCGCCGCCACCGCGCAGGTTTGCAATGGCAAGGACGCCGCCCTGTTCGAGCCACGCAAGCCGCGCTGCGCTGAACCCCGGGGTCACCGAAATATTGAACCCACCATAGCCATAGAGAAGCGCAGGCGCCGGCCCCTTGCCGATGCGATCGCGCCGCTGGACGATGAACATTGGAACGCGGGTGCCATCTTTCGACGGGTAAAATTTCTGCGTCGTCACATAATCCTGCGGGTTGAACGCGACCTTGGGGGTGAAGAACGGCACTGTCTGTCCGGTTGCAGTATCGAGCCGGTATATTCCTGGCGGTGTCGCAAAGCTTGAAAAGCTGAAAAAGGTTTCAGGGTCGCCTCCCTTGCCGCCAAAGCCCGCCGCAGTACCAATATCGGGAAGCCGGATCGGGCCAATCAACGTGCCATCGAGTTCGCGGAGCTGCGCTTCGGATTTGGCATCGCCAAGATAAGCAAGGATCATCCGGTTGCCGACATGCGATGCGCCGATCAGCGTATCGGCACTTTCGGCGACGATTTCGCGCGGCTTTGCATTGGCGCGGCTTGCGTCGATCGCGACGAGCCGACCGCGCGGGGCATCCTTGTCGGTTCGGAAGAAGAAGGTCTTGCCGACAGATCCTGCCAATTGCCAGTCATGATCGAGCCCGGTGACAAGCGGGCGCGGACGGATCGGCTTGCCATCGAGCTTTGCCACATGGAGTTCGTAGCGATCATCGGTTCCTTGCGCCGATGTGATCAGCAGCCATTGGCCATCATCGGTGACCTGCGCGCTATGGCCGAGCTTGGGGCGATCGGGCGTCGCATAGATTTTCGTGTCGGCCGATTGTGGCGTGCCGATGGCGTGGAAATACACCGCCTGATCGAGATTGGCCGACTGAAACTTATCTTCCGCATCGGGTTCGGGGAAACGCGAATAGAAAAAGCCGCTGCCGTCAGGCGTCCATGCCAATGACGAGAATTTGACCCACTCGATCTTGTCGTCGAGCATTTTGCCCGTTGCGACATCGATCACGCGCAGCGTCCGCCAGTCGGTTCCTCCATCTTGAATCGCGTAAAGCAACAGCCGCCCATCGTCCGACGGCTGCCATTCGGCAAGCGCAGTGGCACCGTCTTTCGCCCATGGGTTGGGATCGATCAGCACGCGATCCTTGCCCGCCAGCCCGTCGCGCACGTAAAGCACCGACTGGTTCTGCAGGCCATTATTCTTCGTAAAGAAATACCGGCTGCCGCCTTTGCGCGGGACCCCGGATCGTTCGAAGTCGAACAGTTCACGCATCCGCGCTGTAAAGATGTCACGCCCCGGAAGCGTATCGAGGTAGGTTTCGGTCACGCCATTCTGGGCAGTAACCCAGTCGCGGACTTCTGTATCGTTGCGGACATCGTTTTCGAGCCAGCGAAACGGATCGCGGACAGAATCACCAAATTGCGTCTCGACAATATCGGCGGAACGGCTGTGCGGATAAACGGGCTTTGGGCGCTCAGGTACAGAATTGGCGGGCATTGGCGTTGCAGCTCCGGACAAGGTCGTTATCGAGGCCGCAATCAGCGCAGCAAGCAGACGGTGCATAAGGCTCCTTTCGAACTGCACACGCAATACCTGCGCCCACCGCCGTGCGCAATCGGATCAGTCGATTGCTGCTTACGACGAAAATTGTGCGGCGCACCATTTAGACCTTGAAACGAGAACACTTCATTGTTATTGTGCACTGCAACATAAACAATCGCGAGGGCATCATGCCTGTTGATAACGAACCCAAAACCAATGCCAAACGCAAGGTATCAAAGCCACTGCCCGCTGGGGTGCTGGCCGATACGGCACGGTCTGCCGCGGCGATCCCGGCTGCCGATTTTGTGCCGGCGATCGACGCAATGCCGATCGTTTCGGCACAAATGCCTGCCGAACATGTTTCTCCTCCGGCCGCCATCCCGGCTGCCCCCATCGTCAAGGATATTGCTATGAACGAGACTGTTAACACAATCGAAAACAACGTGAACGCTGCGGCTGCTGAAACCAGCGACACGGCAAATGAAATGTTCCACGACATGCAGGGCAAGGCGAAGGCCGCGTTCGAAAAGTCGGGTGATGTCATGAAGGACGTTGTCGAGTTCCATAAGGCAAACCTCGAAGCCGTCGTTGAATCGGGCAAGCTTGCTGCCAAGGGTTCGCAGACCGCGATGCAGAATGCGGTCGATTACGGCAAGAAGAACTGGGAAGCTACGACGGCGCATGCCAAGACCGTGTCGGGCGTTCGCGCTCCTGCCGATTTCGTCAAGGCGCAGAGCGAATTCGCGCGCAGCCAGTTTGACGCGATGATTGCCGAATTCACCAAGTCGAGCGAATTCACGATGAAGATGATGGGCGAAGTCATGCAGCCCATCCAGAATCGTGCAGCCGCCGTTGCCGAGCAGATGAAGACCCGCATGGCGGCGTAAGTGCCTGCTTTACAGGTTGAGAATTGGGCCGCTCCGGGAAACCGGGGCGGCTCATTTCGTTTAAGCACCTTCTTTAAAAGTCTTTATCCCCCCCCGCTGAAGGAGAGGGGCTTACAAACGTTTAGTTGTTCTTCACGACGACCCCGCCTTTGATGACCACATCGACACCTTCCAGAGCGCGCACATCAGCGAGGGGATCGCCATCGACCGCAATCATATCGGCGTAGCGACCGACCGCAATTGCGCCGAAATCCCTTTCGCGCCCCAGCGCCTCGGCAGCATTACGCGTGGCGGCCCGGATCGCTTCGATTGGGGTCATGCCATATTGCACCATCGTCTTGAACTGATTGCCCGCGGTGCCATGCGGCATCACGCCTGCATCAGACCCGAACACCATCCGGACCCCAGCAGCAAGCGCCTTGCGGAAATTGTCCCGTTGAATCTGCGCGACCTCCCGATCCTTGCGTAGATTATCCTCGAGCACGCCGTTCTTCTTACCCTCAGCCTGCGTGTAATCGGTGTTGTAGATGTCCATCGAAAACCACACCGGCTGCTTGCGCGCAGCGGCCAGCCTGATGCCCTCGTCATCGACAAGGCTGGCATGTTCGATCGTGTCGATGCCGGCCTTGATCGCTGCCTTGATCCCATCGGCGCCATGCGCGTGCGCCGCGACGCGCAGCCCCCATTGATGCGCTTCATCGGCAATCGCGCGGAGTTCGGTTTCGGAAAGTTGCTGCTGCCCCGGCTCGGTGTTGCGACTGAACACGCCGCCTGTCGCGCAGACTTTGATCGCCTGCGCGCCATATTTGCGCTGGCGGCGGACCTGATGGCGTAGCTCCTCGACGCCATCGCCAACGCCTTCTTCCTTCTTTGATCTTTCGAGGCTCGGCGGCAGGAAGGTCGAATCGCAATGCCCCCCGGTAGCACCTAGTGCATAGCCTGCCGGAACGATCCGCGGGCCGGTGGCATAACCATCCGAAATCGCCTGCATCAGACCGATGTCGTTGCGGTCGCGCGAACCGACATTGCGGACCGTTGTGAACCCCGCATCGAGCATCGCGCGCGCATTGCTGACCGCAGTCATCGCCCAAAAACTGTCGGTATATTCAAGCCCGCGATACCCGCCGATATCGGCGGGGCTGTCGAGATGGACGTGCATGTCGATCAGCCCGGGGAGGAGGGTCTTGTCGCCGAGATCGATAAGCTTGGCCTGCGGCGTCAGCTTGATTTCGCGCCGGTCGGCAATCGCGGTGATGCGCCCGTCAACAACGGTGATCAGCGGCTGTTCGACGACCTTGCCGGTTTGCACATCGATCATCCGTGCGGCGGTATAGTGAAGCGTCTCGGCCTGCGCCGTTCCTGCCAGAAGCGCCACAAAGATCGCGAAAGCCTGTTTCATGTGGTTAATGTTCCTTTTGATGTTCGATGACTTCGACGATGCAATCCCCCGCCGCCACCCTGCGCGCTTCGGGGTCGCTCGAACAGATGATCGCGCCGTCCCTGATCAGCCGCACGCCAAGCCCTGTGTCGATTTCGGCAAGCGGTCGCCCGATATCGGCAGCGGCTGCAGGGCGTTCGCGGATGACGACGCGCTTGCTCGCCGACGCTAGATCCGTCACGAAATCGACCGCGTTGCGGTTGTTAACCGCGCGGGCAAGCAACTGGCCGCCGAGCCGCACCGAGTTGAGCACCACGGTTGCGCCGGCCTGATAGAGCAGATCCTCATTTTCCTGTGCCCGCGCACTTGCGGTAATAACGGCGTGATGGTTGAGTTGCCGCGCGCTGAGCACGACAAGTGCGGCACTGTCATCGCGATCGGTCGTCACCAAGATCGCGGCGGCATCGCCGATCCGCGCCGATTCAAGCACCGCATTGTGCGTGGCATCGCCACAGACCGCTATCATCCCCGCCTCGGTTGCCGCCTCGACACGTTCGGCATCAAGATCGATAACAACGATATCCTCGGGCTTGTGCCCCGATAGAATGAGCTCGTTTGCGGCAAACGCCCCCGATGCGCCATAGCCGCAGACGATGCTGTGCCGTTTCAGCCGGTTGCCGATCATTCGCGTCCGTATCCGTTCCCAAGTGCTGCGCAGAACGAACGTATAGGCGGTGCCAAGGAAGATGATCCAGACAAATACGCGGACCGGAGTAACGATGAACGTATCGAACAGCCGCGCCCTGTCGGTTACCGGGACGATATCGCCATAGCCGACCGTGGTCACGGTGATCGTCGTGAAATAAATGACATCGACGAACGAGACATGGCCGTCAATATTGTCTTTCAATCCCGCGCGATCGAACCAGTGGCCCGCAAGCGCCACTCCGAACAACCCGATTACGAGCAGCGCCCGCAGCACCAGCGACTGCCATACTTTGAGCGTCGGGCGGCGCTGGAGCACCGGGTGATCCCGGCGCGGCCCCGCCCGGCGTTCGCGCGGCTCAGCCATCGCTCACGCGTTCGATATCTGCGCCTGCTGCCGACAGTTTTTCCTCGAGCCGTTCATAGCCGCGATCGAGATGATAGACGCGGTTGACCTGCGTTTCGCCTTCTGCGGCGAGGCCTGCGATAATCAGGCTCATCGAGGCACGCAGATCGGTTGCCATGACGGGGGCCCCGGTCAGCGTCTTGACGCCGTGAACTACTGCTGTGCGACCCTTGACGGCGATGTCTGCCCCCATTCGCGCGAGTTCGGGCACGTGCATATAACGGTTCTCGAAGATCGTTTCGGTCAGCACGCTGGCACCATCGGCCTTGGTCAGCATCGCCATCAGCTGCGCCTGCATGTCGGTGGCAAAGGCAGGGAAGGGCGCGGTCGATAATGTCAGCGGTTTGAGCGCGCCATTAGTGGCAACGCGAACGCCTTTGTCATGCTCCTCGATATGGAGCCCCGCCGCTTCGAGCGCCGATAGCGTCGCGCGCATGTCTGACGCGCGAGCGCCTACGAGATCGACATCGCCGCCTGCAATCCCCACCGCACAGGCATAGCTGCCCGCTTCGATCCGGTCGGGCATCACCTGATAGGTGGCACCATGAAGCCGGTCGACGCCTTCGATCGTTAGCGTATCGGTGCCGATCCCGCCGATATGAACGCCCATCGCCACCAGAAGATTGCACAGATCGACGATTTCGGGTTCGCGCGCCGCATTTTCGATAATGCAGATTCCCCTGGCGCGCGCGGCGGCCATCAGCGCATTTTCGGTCGCGCCGACCGAGACCACGGGGAAGGTGATCTTGCCACCCGGCAATCGCCCGTCCTTTGTGCGCGCCGTAATATAGCCGCTTGTCGTTTCGAGCTCGGCACCGAACGCTTCGAGTGCGCGCAGATGAAGGTCGATCGGGCGGTTGCCGATCGCGCAGCCGCCGGGAAGCGAGACCGTTGCTTCCCCCGCGCGCGCCAGCAGCGGCCCGAGCACCAGGATCGATGCACGCATTTTGCGCACGATGTCATAAGGCGCGAGCGTTGCGGTGATCCGCCCAGCGCGCATTGTCATGACGCGGCCAAAATCTTCAGGCCGCGCGCCTTCGATAGTCGTCGAACAGCCAAGCTGGTTGAGCAGATGCCCGAAACTGTCGACATCTGCGAGGCGGGGAAGATTTCTGAGCGTGAGCGGCTCATCGGTCAGCAATGCGCACGGCATCAGCGTCAGCGCCGAGTTCTTCGCTCCCGAAATCGGAATTGCGCCTTTCAGACGGTTGCCGCCCCGCACCAATATTCTGTCCATATGCGCGCTTTAGCGAGTTTGGATGGTGCAGCAAGGTGGGAGGGGTTGCCAGTCGATCGCGCTAGAATTACGTTTGCGTAACGTGGGAGCACGGGAAATGGACTGGAATGCAATCGCAGCCGAAGTGAGCGGGCCGAACGCCTTTTTATGGGCGCTTGGCGCTTATGTCTCGATGATCGTCATCGAGCGCGCGACCTATGTCTTTCAGGAGCGCAAACACTGGAACGAGGGTGACGCGCGCGCCAATGTCATCAACAATTCAGTGACCGCGATTGGCGATGCGTTTCTGGGTGGGCCATTGTTCGTTGCGACCTATTTCTTGGCCTATGAGTTTCGGCTGTTCGACATTCCCTACCTCTGGTGGGGCTGGGTCGCGGCATTTTTGCTCAACGATCTGGCTTATTATGTTGATCACCGGATCGCGCACCGCACCGGCTTTTTCTGGGCAATCCACACAGCGCATCACAGTTCGCAGGAAATGAACCTGACTGTTTCGGCGCGCGGCACGTTGCTGGGGCTGAGTGGCACGATGTCGCCAGCCTATTTCGTGCTGTGCGCGTTAATGGGCGTCCCGTTCCCGATGTTTATCGCCGCCAAATTCTTTGGCAACCAGTGGGGGCAGTTCAATCATACCCGACTAGTGCGTCGCATGGGCATCCTCGAGGAGGTGCTGGCGACGCCCGCCAATCATCGCGTCCACCATGGCACCGAGGCGAAGTATCTCGACCGTAACTACGGGCAGGTGCTGATTGTCTGGGACCGGCTGTTCGGCAGCTTCCAGCGCGAGGAGGAGGAGCCGACCTTCGGGCTGGTCAAGCAGATGGAAAGCAACCGCATCTGGGACATCCAGACATGGGGCGCGCGCGTCCTGTGGTCCGATCTTCGCCGCGCCGAGCGCTTATCGGACAAACTGCGCTATCTCGTCATGCCGCCGGGCTGGAAACATGATGGATGCCCGCAAACCAGCGAGCAGATCAGGGCAGGGGTGCCGGGCTGCATTGCAGGGCCAGTAGTTGCCTAATCCAACGATTTGAGCGCCGCTTCGACCTGGCCAAGCCGTTCCTTGCCCCAGAATATCTCGTCGCCGACAAAGAAGGTCGGGACGCCAAAGGCCCCGCGCGCGGCGGCGGCTTCGGTATTGGCGGACAGTTCGGCCTTGACGTCAGGCGTGTTGCACAGGGCGAGCAGCGCATCGGCATCGAGACCTGCATCGGCAAGCGTTGCGCGCACCACGGCTTCATCGCCCATGGCCGCGCCCTGTTCCCACATCGCAACCATCACCGCCTCGACATAGGGCATGAAGCAGCCGAGGCGCTGCGCCGCGACGCACCCGCGCATCAGCAGCATCGAATTGATCGGAAAGTGCGGGTTCATCTGAAAGGGCAGCAGGTTCGCGTCGATAAAGCGGCGGAATTCGAGCATTTCATAGTCGCGCTTCGCCGGCGTTTCGGCATAGCGCATCATCGGCGCCTGATTGTTCGTCAGCTTGAACAGCCCGCCGAGCAGGATCGGGGTGTAGGTGACCGTGGCACCGGTGCGGTCGCAGACGGCCGGGAGAATCTTATGCGCAAGATAAGCGTTTGGGCCGCCGACATCGAAGAGAAATTCGAAAGACTTTGTGATGTCATTTGTCATGTCACTCGCTCCTTGCCGCCCCAATCGTCATCGCGAGCCGAGCGCGAGATTCCAGAATGTAGGACGCAGCCTGGGTTGCCGCGTCGTTGCGGTCCTCGCAATGACGAGTGCCGAAATATTACCACGCCTCTTTCCATGGCCGCAAATCGAGTTCGTGCGTCCATGCGCTGCGGTGCTGGTTGTGGAGCATCACATATTGCGCGGCGATGGCGTCGGGGGAGAGCACGCCGTCGGTTGCCTTCTGCTCGTCGAAATCGGGGCGCAAGCCACGGACGAATTCGGTGTCGATCCCGCCATCGATCACTGAATGCACGACGTGAACGCCTTGCGGCCCCAATTCACGTGCCATCGATTGCGCGAGCATCCGCAGCGCGGCCTTTGCGCCTGAGAACGCGGCAAAGCCGGTGCCGCCGCGCAGGCTTGCCGTGGCACCTGTAAAGATAATCGTTCCACTCCCGCGCGGAACCATGTGACGTGCCACCTCCCGCCCCATCAGGAACCCGGCAAAGCACGCCATTTCCCAGACCTTGCGGTAGACTTGGGCAGTCGTGTCGCGAATGCCAAAGCGGACATTGGCTCCGATGTTGAACACCGCGACATCGATTGGGCCAACATCGCGCTCGATCGTCTCGACCATCGCGATCATTTCGGTTTCGTTGCGCGCATCTGCGGGGAAGGCGCGCGCAAGATACCCGGCATCGCGGATCGATTTCGCCAGCGACTCAAGCGCATCGGCATTGCGCGCGCGGCGGTTCACGCATGCGGTATAACTCTGGGCTGCGAACGCCCGGGCAATCGCGCCCCCGGTTGCATCGCCTGCGCCAACGATCAACGCTGAATTCGCCATCGCATTTCCTGTATTCCGTCGCACTATTCGCACCGATCATCGGACGTTTGCGCAACTATGACAAGCGTCACTGGAACATCTTGTCAGATCACCCATTTGCAAAGCGGGCGGGATATGTCTCGCGTCCGCAAGCAAGGGTTAACCTTCATGATCAATCGTTCCATTCGCGCAGGCTTCGTTGCGATTGCGCTCTCGGCTACTGCGCTTTCTGGCCCCGCTTTTGCCGGGGAAAATCCAATGGTCGGCGGTGCAGCGATGTACCCAACCAAGAACATCGTCGAAAATGCGGTGAATTCAAAGGACCACACCACGCTCGTGGCTGCGGTTCAGGCTGCCGGCCTTGTCGAAACGCTTCAGAGCGCAGGCCCGTTCACGGTGTTTGCGCCGACAAACGCGGCGTTTGGCAAATTGCCAGCAGGTACCGTCGAAACTTTGGTCAAGCCTGAAAACAAGGGCACGCTGACCACGGTGCTGACGTATCACGTCGTACCCGGACGGATGACGGCATCAGATGTGATGTCGGCAATCAAAGCCGGTGGCGGCAAAGCCGAACTAACAACGGTTCAAGGCGGCAAGCTGACCGCATCGATGATGGGCAACAAGATCATGCTGACCGATGCCAAGGGCGGCATGAGCCATGTGACGATCGGCAATGTCATGCAGTCGAACGGCGTGATCCACGTCGTCGATACGGTGCTGATGCCCTAAACCGATTGAGCGCGGGGGCCGGTTCGCCGTTCCCCGCGTTTATGCTTTTTCAAGCGTGCATTGCAACGGATGTTGGTTTTCGCGCGCAAAATCGATCACCTGGGTGACTTTGGTTTCGGCGACTTCGTACGAAAATATGCCGCACACACCGACGCCCTTCTGATGCACATGGAGCATCACGCGCGTCGCATCTTCCATGTTCATCCGGAAAAATCGCTGAAGCACCAGAACGACGAATTCCATCGGGGTATAATCGTCGTTCAAAAGCAGGACTTTGTACGGGGTCGGCTTTTTAGTTCGCGTCCGCGTGCGCGTAGCGATGCCAACGCCGGAGTTGCCGTTGGTATCGTCTTCATTCTCATTGGCCATGCGCAGGATCATCTGCGCAGAATATGGTATTTTTCAGCCGCGCGGCAAGATGCAATTGTGCAGATTATCGGCTAATCTTTTCGCTATAGCATCACATCGAGGCTGTGGAGGATCAAACCCACCAGCC
>JANPIQ010000089.1:0-4353 GCA_031425075.1 Sphingomonadales bacterium | reverse complement strand
CGTCGAGCGTCTCCATCAGCCGCACCACCGGCCCGCCGCCGGCCCGCAGGACCGGCAGCACCCCTTGCGAGCCCATCGTGTAGAGGTCGTCGCCGAATCCCCGCGTCGCCACGAGGATGCAGTCGTCGAAGGCGGCAGTGGGGCCAGAGCGGAGCTGGTAGGTGACCTCGCCGCCGTTGGCCTGAAGCAGCAAGATCAATCGATCGCGGTCAATCCGCTCGCCACGACGCAGGTCTGCCGAAAGCTGGCGGATGCGGAACGGGGTAAGCGTGCGCTGCGTAATCGCATTGATAGTCGTCACGACAAGCTGCGGCCCTGTCGGCTTGCGCTGGAGCGCGGCTAGCGTCGCGAGCCGTTCAGACGTCGAACGCAGGCTTGGCGAAGATCGGTCGTAGGGCAGGCAATCCCACGCGGGAAAGATCAGGATTTCGACTTCGGGCGCGAACCATTTTGCAGCATCGGCAAGCCCGCGCATTGCCGATTCGTCTGCCGCGATGAACACGGCGCGGGTGGTTGCGGCACGGGCAAGATCGGTCATCAACCAGGGAAGGAACCCCGACGGCGCACGTACAAGCGTCAGTGGCTGTGGTGCCGCTCTGATCTTTTCGACAGGCGTCATAACATACTCCCCGTTAACGGGGAGGCTGTACGGCTACTCACTGCGCAATGCTTCTTGAAGGAAATCGAGCTTCTGGAATGTAGTCATTACCGGCCCCTGCCAGTGTTCGGGCACGTCAGCCGTGCCCAGCGCCCATGCGATGATGTCGACATCTTGTTCATCGAGGAACGACTCGAACCAGCCGATCTCGTCATCGTTCCACGATGGGCTGTGCGCCGCGCAGAACCCGCCGATCAGATAATCGGCCTCACGCGTGCCGCGATGGGTGGCACGGTAATGCAGGCGTTTCAATCGGATGTCGCGGTCCATGCCATGTCCAAGCACAATCGGCCCACCACGCCTTTTGCAGGGCGTCGCGGGCTGGGTTAAGGGACGGGCGATAGCCATGCGACCACAATTGCTCAACCCGCTCTTTGCCGAAGTCGAAAGCCTGAAGGGCGTCGGCAGCGGGCTGGCGCGCCCGCTCGAGCGGCTGGGGCTGACACGCGTGATTGACCTGCTGTTCCACTTGCCGACGGGCATGGTGACGCGCGACCGGGTGGCACGGCTTGATGATGCCGCGATCGGGGCGAATATCATTGTTGACGTGACGCCGGTCGATTACCGGCAAAGCGGCGCGCGTGGGCCATTCCGCATATTGGCCGAAGACAGCGCGGGCGATTGGCTGACGCTGACCTATTTCGGAAAGGGCGGGGCCTATGCAAAGAAGCTGCTGCCGCTGGGCGAGCCACGGACGATTTCGGGCAAGCTCGAAAGCTACGGGCAGGAACGCCAGATCGTCCACCCCGATTATGTCCTGCCTCCCGGCGAAGCGGGGGGTCTTGCGGCGCGGGAAGCGGTTTACCCGCTGTCCGAAGGGCTGACCGGTAACCGCCTCCGGGCGTTGATCGGACAAGCGCTGGCACGCGCGCCGGCCTTGCCCGAATGGATCGAGCCTTCGTTGAAGGCTGAACGCGGCTGGCCCGATTGGGGTGCCGCACTTACCGCGATCCATGCCGACCCCAATCACGCGCTGGCGCATGAGCGGCTTGCTTATGACGAGATGTTTGCCAACCAGCTGGCGTTGATGCTGGTCCGCGCGAGTTCGCGGCGACGGCGCGGTCAGCCCTTGGCAGGCACCGGCAATTTGCGCGCGCTGCTGCGGCTGCCATACCAGCTCACCGGAGCGCAAAAGCGGACGATTGCCGAGATTGAGGGTGATCTGGCGCAAGGCGTGCCGATGACGCGGCTGCTGCAAGGCGATGTCGGTTCGGGCAAGACGCTGGTCGCGCTTGAAGCGCTATTGATCGCGGTCGAGGCAGGCGCGCAGGGGGCCTTCCTCGCACCGACCGAGATATTGGCGCGGCAGCATTTCGACACACTGTCACGGCTTCTGAGCGGACTTCCTCTTAACATTGCGGTGCTGACAGGGCGCGACAAGGGTCGTGTGCGCGAGGCAACGCTGATGGGGCTCGCGGATGGCAGCATCCACATCCTGATCGGCACACATGCGATCTTTCAGGAGGCCGTAGCCTATCGCAATCTCGGGCTTGCGGTGATTGACGAACAGCATCGCTTTGGCGTCGCGCAGCGGCTGATGCTGACTGAAAAAGCAAAATCGCCGCCGCACCTGCTGGCTATGACGGCAACCCCGATCCCGCGCACTCTGACGTTGACGCATTTTGGCGAGATGGACGTCTCAAAACTCGACGAAATGCCGCCCGGGCGCACGCCGGTCGATACCCGCGTGATTTCGACCGGCCGGATCGATGACGTGGTGAACGGCCTTGCGCGGCATATATCTGCCGACCGCCAGGCCTATTGGGTTTGTCCACTTGTCGAGGATGACGGGTCAGGCGAGGCGGCGGCAGCCGAAGCCCGTGCGGTGGCGCTGCAGGCACGGTTCGGAGATGTGGTCGGTCTGGTTCATGGCCGGATGAAGCCCGCCGACAAGGATGCAGTGATGGAGCGGTTTCAACGCGGAGCGATCAAGCTGCTCGTCGCCACGACGGTGATCGAAGTCGGCGTCGATGTGCCCAATGCAACGCTGATGATCATTGAGGAGGCCGAACGCTTTGGCCTGGCCCAGTTGCACCAGCTGCGCGGGCGGGTCGGGCGCGGCGAGGGGCGATCGGCGTGTGTCCTGCTTCGCAGCAGCATCATATCAGAAACCGCACGCGCGCGGCTGGCGCTGATGCGTGAAACCAGTGACGGGTTTCGGATCGCCGAGGAGGATCTGCGGCTGCGCGGTGCAGGCGAAGTGCTGGGAACGCGCCAGTCGGGCGAAGCCGCATTCCGGATAGCAACGCCTGAACAGGTCGGCCGCCTTGTGGAAACGGCGCAACAGGATGCACGGCTGCTTGTCGATCGCGATGGCGGACTGGATGGGCCGCGAGGGGAGGCTGCACGGCTGGCATTATACTTGTTTGAACGCGATGCCGCGGTGGCGCTGTTACGTTCGGGGTAGGCTATCGAGGTCGACCGGCTCGAGAAATCGCGCGCCAACCATGCCTTTGCCGCTCCAGACAATTCGGCAGGCAATCGCCGGTGCTCCGGCAAACAACAGCCTGACGCATGTTCCGCAATCATACATCAGGCGCGATCGTGCAAGGAAACCACGACGCGCGATGTTCACGATACGAACGGTTTCGGTCATCGCCGAACTTTCGATCAACGCAGGGGCCAGATCGATGAATATGCGCTCGTCGATCCGGCGATCGTCGGGCAGTTCGCCGCTGAGGCGCGCGGTTTTGGACATGTAACAGTCTCCAGGAAAATCCTGCGCTGCTCGTGTCACATTGTGCAATTAATCTGTGTTAACTGCTGTCGGCAGACCTATCCGATACGGATGCAAGCCTGCCGATTGCGATCAGATGCGGAAGGCTTCGAGCGCCTCGATGGCATCACGCAAAAGCAGGTCTTCGAACTCGCCGCCAATCCTGTCGCCCATCGACCAAAGCGCGGTTGCCTTAACCCAGCCAATCTGCGGCAGTTCGATCATGATCGGCGCATAATCGTAAACAGGGCATGGCGTCATCGCCATAAATCCCGATGCCGATATATTGCCGATCCGGGCGGGGTGTTCGGGTTCCCCGAACAATTTGATCCGTGTCCAGATCGACACATCGATCCGCTCGCTCATGCGGCGATCCGATGCGAAAATGCGCTTTGCGAGCGTGTCGGGAAGTGCAGCCATTTTGGTCCCTTTCTGTCCTGAGGACCGGAAGAACGTGCACTTTGTGATCTAAATCACCAATAACAGGGTGGGTTAACGCAGAATTTGCCGTCTCGCTTTGGCTTATCCGGAGACCAGAATGCCGTGATGCTTCTTTCCCGCCGACACGCGAATATCGGCCGAGACAACAATGTTGGCGGCTTCATCTAGAACGGCTTTGCCATCGACGCGCGCACCGCCGCCTTTGATCAGACGCTTCGCTTCTCCACGCGAGGCTGCAAAGCCCAGTCCGACGAGGGCGTCGACAAGAGTGATGTTACCACCTGCTACGGCGATGCGCGGCAGATCGGCTCCTGCGCTGCCATCGGTGAATGTCGCCGTTGCAGTTCCAGATGCCAACAGTGCCGCCGCTTCGCCGCGGCAAAGTCGTGTGGCTGCATCAGCCAATGCGATCTTGGCGGAATTGATCTCGGCTCCTTGCAAAACCTCTAACCTGGTGATCTCGCCGAGAGGCACGTCGGTAAAGAGCCGCAAGAATTTGCCCACATCGCGGTCATCTACGTTCCGCCAGAACTGCCAG
>JANPIQ010000088.1:0-5681 GCA_031425075.1 Sphingomonadales bacterium | reverse complement strand
GCCGAAGGCGCGTTCCTGATCATGGTTCCGTGGATCGGGCGTAACAGCAAGCCTGCCCGGGTCAACATCTCGCTCGACCGCGCCATGCTCGATGCCATCGATGCCGCCGCCGGAATGCGCCGGTTGACGCGCTCGGCCTTTCTGGCAGAGGCAGCGCGCAACGAAATCGAAGGCCGCCGTTAAACCGCAATGACTACCATCTCCCCAGAACGGATCGCGGCGCTCCTTTCCCGTCGCGAAGAACTTTCGGCGCAACTTGCCACCGGCGAATTGCCGCGTGAGCAATTTGTGGCCTTCTCCAAAGAATTTGCCGAGCTCGATCCGGTTGCCGATGCGGCGGGGGCGTTGCAGCGGTTGCGTGGCGAACTGACCGGGCTTGAAGCAATGATTGCTGATCCAGAAATGCGTGAGATGGCCGAGGATGAAGTGCAGGTGTTGCGCGAGACGATCCCCGCCGCCGAACGCGCGTTGGCGCTGTCGCTCCTTCCGCGCGATGCGGCTGATGATCGGTCGGCAATGCTTGAAGTGCGCGCCGGAACGGGCGGCGATGAGGCGGCGTTGTTCGGCGGCGATCTTTTCCGAATGTACAGCCGGTATGCCGAATTGCAGGGCTGGAAGGTCGAGCTGATTTCGGCATCTGTTGCCGATATGGGCGGGTATAAGGAGGTCGTGGCGTCGATCACCGGCAAGGGGGTGTTCGCGCGGCTGAAGTTCGAAAGCGGTGTCCACCGGGTGCAGCGCGTCCCCGTGACTGAATCAGGAGGCCGCATCCACACATCGGCCGCAACGGTCGCGGTGTTGCCCGAAGCCGAAGATGTCGATGTCCAGATTGATGAAGCCAAGGATTTGCGGATCGATATCTACCGTTCGTCGGGGCCGGGGGGGCAGTCGGTCAATACCACCGACAGCGCGGTGCGGATTGTCCATATCCCGACAGGGTTGGTCGTGATCCAGCAAGATGAAAAATCGCAGCACAAGAACAAGGCCAAGGCGCTCAAGGTGCTGCGGACGCGGCTTTACGAACTCGAACGCGAACGGCTCCACGCCGAACGTGCAGGATCGCGCAAGGCGATGGTCGGTTCTGGGGATCGATCCGAACGCATTCGCACCTATAATTTCCCACAAGGCCGCGTGACCGATCACCGGATCAATCTGACGCTGCATCGGCTGCCCGAAATCCTCGAAGGGGCGATGGACGAACTGGTGGCCGCGCTGATCCAGGCAGACGAGGCCGAGCGGCTCGCAGGGCTCGATGGGTGAGGCGGCATGACGGCGCGCCTCGCCGTTAGGCACGCTGCCTCCAAGCTCGTTGCTGTTTCCGATACCCCCCGGCTCGATGCCGAACTGTTGATGGCGCATGCGCTGGGGGTCGAGCGCGACGTACTGCTGCTGCGCCATCTTGATGCTCTGGTGCCGCAAGGCTTCGCCGGACTGGTGGCGCGGCGGCTGGCGCATGAGCCATTGGCGTATCTCATTGGCTATCGCGATTTCTGGACGGTGCGGATAATCGTCTCGCGTGGTGTGCTGATCCCGAGGCCCGACAGCGAGGTGTTGATTGCCGCTGCGGCAGTGCATTTCCCGCCTGACCGACGCCTGCGCATTCTCGATCTTGGCACTGGGCCAGGAACGTTGCTGCTCGCTGCTCTTAACGCGTTTCCCAACGCCACCGGCATGGGTATCGATGCGAGCGATGGCGCACTCGATGTGGCGCGTGCCAATGGCGAACGCATTGCTCCCGGCCGGGCCGTGTTTCGGCTTGGCAACTGGGCTGAAGATATCGTCGAATGCTTCGACCTGATCATGTGCAACCCGCCTTATGTCGAAGCAGACGCAGAGATCGAGGCCCAAGTGCGCGACTGGGAACCCGCCGAGGCGCTGTTTGCCGGAGTTGATGGCCTTGATGCGTATCGTGTCCTGATCCCGCAGCTTCCGGCGCTGGTGGCGCCCGGTGGAATGATCGCCGTCGAAATCGGCTATACGCAGGCGCACGCCGTATCGGCCTTATTCGTTGCCGCTGGGCTGAATCCGCATCTTCGTCACGACCTTGCAGGCAGGCCCCGCGCGTTGCTGCATTTTGCGCTTGGAAACCTTGCCTAGACCGTCTAAGGCACGCCCTAGGAAGCGCAGGCGATGCCGCCCGCCCTTCCGGCCCCCACCATCACAGAGCCGGTAAGGAACGATCCGGCTTTGATAGGCAGACCGTTCGGGAACGCCAAATGCTTGGCCGGGGCTGCGGGACAGAAGAAGCTGATTTGCATCAACACCCGAACTAAAGGGACAGATTTTGCTCAATAATCGTCAGGTCGGCCGCCGTCGCGGTCGGGGTGGACAGCGCCAGCAGGGGAATGGCGGGCGCAGTCCGGAACAGGGCAATCGCATCGACAATCGTGCGCGTGGCAATGCGCCGCAAATGCTCGAGAAATACAAGACGCTTGCGCGCGATTCGCAGATGGCGGGCGACAGGGTGATGACCGAATATTATCACCAGTTCGCCGATCATTATTTCCGCGTTGTCGCCGAAACCCGCGCGCGATTCGAAGAGCAGCGTCGCCAGCGAGGTGACTGGCAGGACGATGACGATGGCTATGATGGCGAAGAACGCGCCGAAGCCGATGATCAGAATAATGATGATGGCGATGATGCCGATGGTCAGCGCGATGTAGATCCGCGCCGTGGTAACCGCGATTATGCGCGCGAACAGGGCAGGGGCGAAACGCGCGATCAGGGACGCGATCAATCGCGCGATCAGAACCGCAATCGTGACCAGCAACGCGATCCCCAGCGCCAATCGCGCGACACCCGTCCGCGCGAAGATATGCGCCCGCGTGAGGAGCCCCGCCCGCGTGAGGAGCCCCGCCCTCGGGAAGAGGTTCGCAATCGTGATGATGATCGCGGCGAACGCGCCGCTCGCCCGCGGCGCTCGCGTGAGGATCGCAATGGCAACGCGCGACCCGATCGCGAAGAGGCTCCTGCCACGATCGATATCGCCGTGCTTCCGCCTTCGTTTGGCAGCGACGGGCCGATAACCCCGATTTCCGATTTGCCGTCGGGTCTCGAAGGCGAAACCGATGGTCCGCCCGCGCCCAAACGCCGCGGACGTCCTCGCAAGATCGTCGCAGAGGTCGATGCTACCTGACTTGGCTCAAGGCCGGTATGCTTGATGCTTGGCAGGAGCACCTGTCAGGCGAACCAGTAGCTTGGCGTGTCATTCTGCTGATCACGCGCCGCGCCACATCGACAAGTCACTGTCGACCGTCGGTTTTACCGTACTGAACGAGATTGTCTTTGCGCGGATCATCGCCGCAGGCACATCGATCCGGGTGCGCATCAGGGTCTCTAAAGCTTCGGCAAATAGCTCGCCCGACAACGGTCGCTATCGGGGTCAGCGGATATTGTACGATCTGGAACTGCTAGAATAAACGAAGATTCGACGCACTCCCGAAACCTGTCACCAAACCCGTACGGGGTTGCGACGGCATGCCGATTCGACTGATCCACACAGAATTTGGCCATCACGCTGTCGTGGCCGGTAATCGCGGCAAATACCAAACCGCCGAGCCGGTGTTGCAGTTACAAGACGAAGCCGGATGCGACGAACGCGTGGCGGAGCTGTCAGACCAATCGCAACTCGTCTCCGTTCGGCGGGGCTAGGGCAGAGAAGAGTATAGACCAGCCGGCGAACGACTACTACTCAGCTAGAGCTGCCGAGCGGTTCTGCTTGAAAGGAGACGGGTATCGCTGCTCCGCCTAAGCGGGCGGAAAGCCGGGACTTGTCGGCTTTCATCGCCTGCGCATGACATCATGCCGACCGATTCAGTGCGCGTGCGGGGCCTTTTTCGTCAAATGTCGCGCCCGCAGGAGCGCGCCGGACCGAGCGCGTCATCCGCCCCGCTCATCATTTGGGGGCGCCGCGGGGCAGCTCCCCGTTCGAAGGGGTAGCGAGAGACGCCGCGCGGCTCGCGCTCAGGGGAAGGCCTTCCCCAAAAGATTTTGAAATTATGCCGTTCCGTGTCGTGGGGGCAGGCGGTCAGTACTGAGCGCGAACAAGTCCCGAAACTTCCAAAGACTTTGGGTCTCTTGGAGAACGGGGGTCCGAAAAATGACTTCATCCCTTGAGGCAAGCCTTTGAGTAGATCGATGATTGTAAGTTAGGAGCTTGATCGAATTTCCTCTGCCACCCTGCACGGCCGTCACACAAGCACTCACCCCAACAATGGCGCGAGCATCGACTTGATTGACAACAGGCATTTCCGTGGTCGGGCAGATACCTCCAAACAGCATGCAGCCAGAACCAAGGAGACACATCGTGCCTAACAGCAACCCAATGTCCTGCCGCGGATACCAATGCACCGTCCAGAAGGTCTTGCCGCTTGCCGGCCCGCTTGCCGCCTTTGTTGCCATGTTGGTTGTGATGGGCACAGTCGTCGTGCCCGCTATGGTAGGATAAGGGCGCGGACAAAAGTCGCACGCCTCGCGGTGTAGCAATGGCACTGACCGAAACCTTCCCGCCTGACTGAATAATTTCCGGCGCTGATTTCAGTGTGCGACCCACCTCCTTCATCGCTGTGAAGCCGGACGGGCTTACATCATGCCGCATACCGCGCGTAATGTATCGACTTCATGGCCAGCAGGCATTGTTTATCGCTCGGCAACTCGGCGATACTCTGACGCGACAAGGAGACGATCATGACAGGGACTGCGGCATCCGACGGCGCGTATCCGAACGATGGGCGAGTAGGGATACTGCGTGCGGATTGGGAACTCCACGCTCAGGCGATGGCGACCCCGCCTGTCTCTCCAAATCAGGAAGCCGACAGAGCAACGCCGGGCGATATTCCACGCGTGCTGATCCTAGGCGCCGGTTTCGGCGGTCTTTCTGCTGCGCGCGAATTGTGCGGCCAAGGTGTCGAGGTCACCATTGTCGACCGGCAAAATCACCACGTCTTTCAGCCTTTGCTCTATCAAGTCGCAACAGCAGGTTTGTCACCCGCCGACATCGCAGCGCCAATCCGCTCGATCGTCAGGAAGCATGTCAAAACCCATGTCAGGCTGGGCGAGGTGGTGGCGATCGATACCTATGCCAAGCGCGTTGGGCTTGCTGAGGGAGACTCGCTGCCGTTCGATTATCTGATCGTCGCGACCGGCGCGCAGCATAGCTATTTCGGGCGCAACGAATGGGCCGAGCACGCTCCAGGCCTCAAGACGATCGACGATGCCACCCGGGTGCGGCGGAAGATCCTGCTCGCACTCGAACACGCCGAGACGCTTCCGCCTGGGCCCGAGCGCGATCGTCAGCTGACTTTCGTCCTTGTCGGCGGCGGTCCGACCGGGGTCGAAATGGCAGGGGCAATCGCCGAACTCACGCGCCATTCGGTCAGCATGGAGTTCCGCACGCACTGTTTGCGCGGCGGGCGCACCAGCATCGTTGCGACCGCAACCAAGATCACGCGGCGCGACCCGGTGTTGATCGCAGCCCTTCTCAAAGCACACGGTCTGATCGGGCGCGACCGCAACGGCATGCCCATCATCGAGACAGCACACAGCTCGCCCTATCTGCGGCAGATGGCGCGGCTGGCGTTTCTGGCGCCACAGCTCCAGCGCGACATCCTCGACGGGCGCCAGCCAGCGCATATGACGCTCAAGACATTGCTCGGATCGGTAACGCTGAGCTGGGCCGATCA
>JANPIQ010000087.1:0-2280 GCA_031425075.1 Sphingomonadales bacterium | reverse complement strand
GATCAGAGCGAGCTGGAACGGTTGGAGCGTGACGGCGTGCCGATTGCGCGGATGATTCTGGAATGGCGCCAGCTGTCCAAGCTCAAATCAACTTACACCGACGCCTTGCAGCAGCAGATAAACGCCAAAACAGGGCGCGTGCATACCAGCTATAGCCTGTGCGGCGCGCAAACGGGGCGGCTTTCCTCTACCGACCCCAATTTGCAGAATATTCCCATCCGCACCGAAGTCGGGCGTCAGATCCGCGATGCCTTCATCTCCGCGCCTGGGCATCAGTTGATCGCGGCGGATTATAGCCAGATCGAACTGCGCCTTGCCGCACACATGGCCGATGTGCCCGAGCTCAAAGAGGCGTTTGCGCAAGGTCAGGATATTCACGCCGCCACCGCCATCGAGCTGTTCGGCGAGAGCAACCGCGAGACGCGCGGCAAGGCCAAGACGGTAAATTTCTCGATCCTCTATGGCATTTCGCGCTGGGGACTGGCGGCGCGGCTAGAGGTGCCCGCCGACGAGGCGCACGCGTTGATCAACCGCTATTTCGAGCGTTTTCCGGGCATCAGTGACTATATCCGCGACACGCTGGAGGCGGTGCGCGAGCGTGGCTATACCGAAACCCTGTTCGGCCGCAAAACCTGGTTCCCGCGCATCAAGGCGCCCAACCAAAATGAGCGCCAGGGCAGCGAGCGCGCCGCAATCAACGCCCCAATTCAGGGCACCAGCGCCGACCTCATCAAGCGCGCGATGGTGCGAATGCCCGGCGCGCTGGCCGACGCGGGGCTGAGCGATGTGCGTATGCTGCTTCAGGTTCACGACGAATTGCTGTTTGAGGCACCAGAGGCGCTCGTCGATGCTGCGAAGCCGGTCATCCGCAGCGTGATGATGGGTGCAGCGCAGCCAGTGCTGAGTTTGTCAGTGCCGCTTGACGTCGACATCGGCACGGGGGCAAGCTGGGGCGAAGCCCATTGAACGCGCGCTAAGTGGTGCCAGCGCACTGGCAAAAGCGCGATCAGACGTCTATTGCACCGTCATGACACCGCCCCCGCGCATCCAGCAGAATATCCTTGCCGCCAAAGAACGGCAGCTGCTTAACTGGCTTTGCCCGCGCCTGCCCGCCCGGGTCACCCCCGACATGATGACGCTGCTGGGCTTTGCGGGCGCGGTGATGGTCGGCACGGGCTATGTTTTAAGCACACAGGCGCTGGGCTGGCTGTGGCTGGTGCAGGCGGGCTATCTGCTCAACTGGTTTGGCGACTCGCTCGACGGGAGTCTGGCCCGTTTCCGCAAGGTGGAACGCCCGCGTTATGGCTATTTTCTCGATCATAGCGTCGATGCGGTGGCAATTACCGTGATGTTGGGCGGGCTTGGCCTTGGGCCATTCATGGAGCTGGAAATCGCGCTGATCGCGCTGGTCGCATATCTGATGCTGTCCATTCACACCTTTTTGTGCGCGCAGGTGATCGACACCTTCAAACTCACCTATCTCGCCGGCGGCCCGACAGAGTTGCGGCTGATGCTGATGGCGATGACGGCGGCAATGTTCTTTGTCGCACCTGACAAAGTGCTCGGCACCGGATTATCCGCCTTTGACATGTTCGCCCTGCTGGTATCGGCCATCCTGCTGAGCGTGTTCATGGTCCAGACCGCGGCCACGGCGCGAATGTTGGCCCAGAAGGGAGGGTAGACGGGCGGCCCTTTGCCTCGATCCTCGTCAACCTGAACTTGGTTCAGAATGGCGTGCCTCTGCTGCGCGCTATGATGAAACAAGCTGCGGATGACGAAAGGCGGAAAGTCAGTTTTACGGCTCGGCGCTTTAACCCCGCAACCGCGCCAGCGGGTAACTGCCCAGCAAGCGCACGTCGTTGCAGTGAAAGCGCAGTTCGTCGAGCGCGCGGTCGACGGACGCCTCGCCCGGCGCGCCAACGATGTCGGCGTAGAATTTGGTCGCCGCAAAACTACCGCCCACCTGATAGCTTTCCAGCTTGGTCATGTTGACGCCGTTGGTCGCAAATCCGCCCAGCGCCTTATACAGCGCGGCGGGAATATTCTTCACCTCGAACACGAAAGTCGTCATCATCGGACCCGGCGGCGGTGCGGCGGGGGCGCGCGCGAGGACGACAAAGCGCGTCATATTATGATCGGCATCTTCAATCCCGGCCTCGTGCAGCGTCAGGCCGTAAAGGTCTGCAGCCAGCGGCGGCGCAATGGCGGCCAGGCCCGGTTCGTCCGAATCGGCGACCCAAGCCGCTGCGCCCGCCGTATCGCTGTGCGCCACCGGGTCGA
>JANPIQ010000086.1:0-9154 GCA_031425075.1 Sphingomonadales bacterium | reverse complement strand
CCACACGTTCAGCTTGACCTCCGGCGCGGCGGGCGCGGAACCCTCAGGCTCAGCCGCTGGTTTGGGTTTGGGTTCGGCCTCATCCAAATCCAGAGCCGGAAACCCGGCCCCCACCCGCTTCTCATTCACCGTCAGGAAACTTGCCGCATCGAGCTGCGCCCAGAGCCGCTCGCGATCCTCGGCCAATGCGGTCACTTGGTCGAGATCGACATCGAGGCTCAGCCCCGGAAACCAGTGCCGTAGCCCCTCTGCCAGCCCGTCCAATATCTTCGCGGCGAGCGGCAGGATCGCCTGCCGCCACAGCGCGCGATTGGCTTCGCGATAATTGGCGTATGTCGCATCGCCCGGCAGCCCCAGCAGCATCGGCGGCACCCCGAACGCCAGCGCAATCTCGCGCGCGGCCGCTGCCTTCAGTCCGGCAAAATCCATATCGGCAGGAGACAGGCTCATCGCCTGCCAGTTCAATCCGCCATCGAGCAACAACGGCCGTCCGGCATTGGCCGCGCCTGCAAAATTGGCATCGAGTTCGTCCTTCAGCCGGTCGAATTGTTCGGCGGTCAGCGCTTCGGACGCAGTATTGACCAAAGCCCCCGAGGGCCGCGCGGCGTTATCGAGCAGCGCCTTGTTCCATTGCGCCGCGCTGTTGTGGATCGCGATCGCCCCTGCCGCGCCTGCCAAGCAGCCAAGGCCATAATGATCGTCAAGCGGATGTGCCAGCCGCAGATGGATCATCCGTTCGGCCGGAATCCGGCTGATCGCCGATCCCACGCGATAGACAAACGCCGCCGGCCAGCCGCGGCTATCGGCCTCGATGCTCACGCGTTCGGGCCGCAGCGCATAAAGCTCGGCGGGCCGCGCATCGGCACCACCCATCATCTCGACATAGGCATTGCCGTGGAGCAGCAGCTGCATCGTCAAGCTCTCGAGCAAGGATTGCCCCGCCGATGTGGCCTTGACGAGTGCCAACGCGGTGGGATCGCTCGAACGCAGCGGCGCGGCAGCAAGCCCCTGGATCACCAGCCGCACCGACGCTTGCGCGATGGCATTGCCCAGATAGAGTTCGCGCACCTGGCTTTCATAAGATCGCGGCCATGCCCCGCCCATCGATAGTGACGCCATCCGCGATAGTATCGGCGTATGGGCGACACGCGCAGACGCCGGACGCGCCGAAGCACGCCCGGCCATTTTCCAGCCGAAAAGGTTCATTTTCTGGGCCTTTCTATCTTGATCCTCGCCGGAACGGGGAGGGTGACCAGCGAAGCTGGTGAGGGGTCGGTCGGAATGCGGACACAGGCCCTCCGTCACGTCTCTGCTACGCGAGCCGCGCCACCTCCCCGTTCCCGGGATTTGAGAAGTTCACAACCATCGCACGCTTGGTCCGGCCTTGGACGGTCGCATCAATTCGGTCAGCGCCCAGACAAGCGCATCGGCACGGTCGGGGGATCGGCCAGGGCCTTCGTAACGACCATCGAGCGTCATCGCGCAAAGCTCGTCCTCGAGTGACGGGAAGGCACCTGCATGACGCACCTTCTGCTTTTGGTAGAACATCGAAACAGGCTCGGCTCGCGCCGATTTGCCACGGGTCGCGGTCACGCTGCGCACCGGCAAGCCGATATCTGCGGCCAGCAGTGTCGCTGTGACCATATCGCCGCCATTATTGCTTTCTGCGATCACGCAATCGGCGTTCCAGCGGTCGGCAGCTTTTGCAACGGCCATCGCCCAGATTTCGGGCCGGGGCCGTTCGACGCTCGCATCTTCGAGCACATAAGCCAGCCCATCGGTGCCGAGTCCTGCAACGACAATCCCGCAGGCATCGCCCCTGTTGGTGGCGGGCGGGTCGACGCCGATCACCACACGGCGCAACGGCGGCAGATCATTTACCTGAGCCGCGTCGATCATGGCGCGCGTCCACAGCGCGCCTTCAGTATCGGTCAGCAATTCGCCATCGAGTTCCTGCCGTCCGAGGCGCGTGCCGCCATAACGCGCCATCATCGCACCGCGATAGGCGTGTGCCAGCTGCGCGCGATTGGCATTCATCGATCCCCCGGACATGACGATGCCGGGTTGCGCCAGCAGCGATTGCACCAGCGGAACCGGGCGCGGCGTTGTCGTTGCGACCATTTGCGGACGATCGCCCAGCCGCATCGTCATCGCCAATATGTCCCACGCTGCTTGCGAACTATCCCATTTGGCTATCTCGTCGCCCCAGCCGATGTGATGCTGCGGCCCGCGCAACGAATCGGGCTCGCTCGCCGAATAACAATATGCGGTCGCGCCATTGCGCCACACCAGTCGCTTCAGCGAGGGTTCGAACAGCGGGCGATCTTCGGGCGGCGCAATCGCCAGAAGCCCCGAATCGCCCTCGATCATCACGCTGCGAACATCGTGCATCGTTGCCCCCACCAATGCGATGCGCAATCCGGGATGCGCTTGCGCCAACCCCCGCACCCAATCGGCGGCCATCCGCGTCTTGCCAAAGCCGCGCCCCGCCATCACGAACCAAATGCGCCAATCGCCCTGCGGGGCGCGTTGATCGTCGCGCACCCAGAAGTTCCAGTCCCATGCCAGGCCGGGCAATCGCTTTGCATTCTGTGTCAGCCAGCCGTCGACATCGCCGCTCATCGCAACGGCTTCGGCCTCGCTACGCGGGAGATAGGCTGTCATCGACTGTCTCACTATCGATCATCCGTGCGCGCATGGTTGCAAAACGCGCCGCCAGATCGGCACGCGCCGCGCCAAGCGTCGCACGTGTTGGCACGGCCGCTGTGGCGGTGTGCGATTTGGCTTCACCGCGAACAGCCGCGCGGTGCGCCGTAAGCAGGAACATCGCGATCCGGTTCCGTTCGGCCTTTTGCTTGACGGTCTTATCGCAGGTTGCATTTGCGATCGGCTTGAGTGCTTCTGCAAGCATTTCGGCTTCGAGCCGGACATAGCCCTCGCCAAGCGCGCGCGCCCATTGATCGCAAAACCCTTTGCTGGCCTTGCGTAGCCGATACACCTCGATGCTCGACACCCCGGCTGCCTTGGCCGAAGCGGTCACATTTGCGGTTTCGGTAAGCGTTTCGAGAAAGATCCCGCGCATTCCGGCAGTCATCGTCTTCTTTGGTGCCGCCATGGCTCGCCTCGCTTTCGATCAAAAAAAAGCCGCTCGGGATCGTTCCCGGCGGCTGGCTGAAGTGTGCTCCCCGATTCGGAAATCTCCAACGTGCCAATATGTGCCGGAACAGCGTGACGATGTCAACCTATAATAACCTGTTTGGTTTAATAGTCCTATACCTCTTTCGCTTGCATCGCGCGTGCCCTCCCGGCACATCTCGGGCCATGGAGGGGCTGGCACACATCGATACAGCGGCGCGCGGCGGCGCGCTTGCGTTGCTTGCACTGTGGAGCTCGCTCCTGATCCGCGATCACTGGCGCGATCTGCCTGCGCGGGTTGCTGTCGCGATGAATGGGAATATTGCCTGCTACCTGGTCGCCACCGCTGGCTGGGCGACGTCGCCGAGCCTCCTTGGCCTCTTGCTGGCCATGGGTGCGGCAGCAACGCCGGGCCTGTTCTGGCTGTTTGCCAAGGCATGGTTCAATGATGAAACGCGACTGCGCATGCGTGATATGGCGCTGGTGGTTTTTTCGGTTGCCAACGCGCTACTTCTTCAAATGACTTTCGCTGAAAAGCCGCCGGTCTTCTATGTCTCAGGGACAATCTTTCGGATCGGTATGCTCGGCTTTGCTGCGGCGGGCTTGTGGGAAGCATGGCGCGGACGCGAGGGCGACTTGGTCGAGGGACGCCGACGGCTGCGATTGCGGATGATTGGTGCGGTCGGAGCGACGGTGGTGCTGATCGCGATCATCGAGGTTGCAGTGCAGCAGGCGGGCGCACCGCACTGGCTCAATACGCTGGTGGGGATCGGAATTGTCTTTCTGGTGTTCGGATTTTGCTCCGCGATGTTCGCAACCCGCCAGACCGATTTGTTCGGCACGCCTGTAAGAGCGACTGACCCGGCACCGTCACCGGTACGCGACGATGATCCCCTTGCCGCGCGACTGCTAGCGCATATGACGAGCGCGATGCCGCACCGCGACGAAACGTTGACGATCGCAAAGCTTGCCGCGCAACTGGGCGATCCTGAATATCGCTTACGCCGGATCGTCAACGGCGCGCTCGGTCACCGCAATTTCGCCGCTTTCCTGAACGGATACCGGCTGGCCGAAGTCAAAGCAGCGCTTGCCGATCACGACCAGCGCGAAGTGCCGATCCTGACGATCGCACTCGACGCTGGCTTCGGCTCGCTGGGCCCCTTCAACCGCGCCTTCCGCGAAACCGAAGGCATGACACCGAGCGCCTGGCGGGCGGAAAGGTTGGGGTAGCAAGGCTATCCCGCATTTTTGCGCGTTTCATCGGACATCTGGGACACAGTGGCTGGGTGTCCTGTGTCATCGGGAAATCCGCTCGCCGATTTCGAAATCGGCTAGCCGAAATTGAAACGGGCGGAGCTTGGCCATGCCAACTGCACCATACCGGCTCCATGACCACCCGATGGAGACCATCATGCCAGCCGATCCAAGCACCTCTGAAATCATCGCCCAAATGCTCACCCGCGCGCCGCATATTTTTGTGTTCGATCTGTCGCGTTATCTCATTGCTGCAATGCTGATCAGCGCCATCGTCTGGATCTTGCGCCGCACCGCATGGGCATCGCGCAAGATCCAGAAACGCGAAGCGACGATGACCGATTTCCGCCGCGAACTCTTTGCCTCGGTCCGCACTGTCGGCATCTACACGATTGTCAGCCTGTTCATCGCGTGGGGGACGATGACCGGGGTCTATCCGCCGATGTTCGATCTCGATCATGGCCTGTGGGGCAATCTGGGGCTGTTTGCCGCGATCCTGATTGCGCACGATGCCTATTTTTATTGGTCGCACCGCACGATGCACCACCCCCGGCTGTTCAAGCGGTTTCACAGGTTCCACCACAAGACGATCACCCCGACAGCGTGGGCAGCCTATAGCTTCGCGATCCCCGAAGCCGTGGTGATGGCGCTGTTCATGCCGATCTGGCTCTACATCGTGCCGACGCCGGGCATTGTGGTATTCGCCTTTCTCGCGGTCATGATCATCCGCAACTGCATGGGGCATGCGGGGCTTGAGCTCCATGCGCGCGGCTGGGCAAGCCACCCGGTGCTAAAATGGATATCGACGACGACGCACCACGATCTCCACCATGCAGGCAGCTTCAATCACAATTTCGGGTTCTACTTCACCTTCTGGGACAAGATCATGGGCACCGAACATCCTGATTATGTCGAAAGGTTCGACATGGTGACAGCGCCGCGTGTCGAAGGGACGCGGGAACAAACCGCCGGAAATGTCATTCCTGTCAGACCATAGACAAGGAATTGCACCATGGATTCGTCTGCCCCCATTCCCTTGATTGCCATGTGGTTGCTGATTGCGCCGGTCGTTATCGCGGCGATATCGGCGGCCAACGCCAAAAAAACGCAACGCCACAGGAGCCATGATGATGTGCCGCTCCGCACTGATCCGGTGCGGCACGAAGCATCGCCAGCTGCTGCCCGGCCGATGGCGACGCGTTGAGCGATTGCATCGCGGCTGCGCGTCCGCCATCATGGCGCGATGCGCATTCGCGACGAACGCCCTGGTGACGAAGCCGCGATTGCGCTGGTAACGCAGGCGGCGTTCGCAGCGGTCGATCAGAGCACCCACACCGAAGCGGCGATCACTGCCGCACTCCGCGCGGCTGCCGCGCTGACACTGTCGCTTGTGGCCGAAGATGATTGCGTCATCATCGGCCACATCGCCTTTTCACCGGTACAGATCGATGCAATCGACGGCCCCTGGGTGGGGCTTGGCCCGGTATCAGTAACGCCCGATCGCCAAAGTGAGGGCACAGGCGGTCGGTTGATCCGCGAAGGCCTGTCTCGGCTCGCAAGCGCGGGCACACAGGTCTGCGTCCTGCTTGGCCATCCCGATTATTATCCGCGCTTCGGGTTCGCGCACGATCCTGCGCTGACTTATGAGGATTATGTCACCCCCGCATTCCAGCGGCTGGTGCTCAGCGGCGATCCGCCTGCCGGGCGTGTGACCTATCACCCCGCGTTCGCCGCGACCTGATGCCGATCGTTCATTTGCGCCTGGCGGACGATCATGCGGCCGCTGCAGCGATGATCCACAGACGCGCGGTGGCCACGATACCGGGCTATCCCGTCGATCTTCACAGCGCGGCGGAATTTGTGGAATTTTACCGCGATACGGTGTTGGTCCGATGTACGGTCTGGGGCAGCTTCGAAGACGGGCTGCTGCAAGGCCATATCGCCATTCGCCGCGGCTGGATCGATCATCTTTACGTCGATCCCGATAGCCATGGCCGCCGCATCGGTAGCGGGTTGCTTGATCTGGCCAAATCGGGGCAAGCCCAATTGCGGCTCCGCACCTTCCGCGCCAATGCGCGCGCGCGACGCTTCTACGAACGCCATGATTTTACGATCGAAGCAATGACCGATGGCGATGCCAATGAAGAAAACATGCCCGACATCTGCTATGCATGGCACAGGTGACGCGGTCCTTGGCGCTCAGGTCGGCACGGATCGAACCGCCCTATCGCACTCTACCGTAGCTGAAGCGCAAAGGCCGCCAGCACCGCTGCAACGATAATGCTCGTGATCAGCACCAGCGGCCACGGAACCCAGCCCACCGCATCGGGATCGCGCCGCTGCGTCGCTGCGCGATCGCGCCAGATCGCAAGGCCTGCCAGCGAAACGGCACCTGCGCACATCATCCATAGCTGGCCTTGCAACTCGCGCTCCTTCCCGCCACACTCGGCCGCAAGATAGGAGGCCCCACACCCATGCGCCAGTTATTCGCTACCGCTGCAATCGTTGCCTTTGCTTCGCTGGTCGCCAGTGCGGCGGTCGTTGCCACCCCCAAAACGTCGAAAATCGATCCCAAACTTGCCGCAGCGGTCGCCGCCCCGAACCGGACACCTGCAAACCTCGCCCGCGATCGCTATCGCAATCCCGCAGGCACGCTCGCCTTTTTCGGGGTCAAGCCCAACCAGACGGTGGTTGAGCTCTGGCCCGGCGGCGGCTGGTATACCGAAATCCTGGCGCCGTATCTTGGTCCCAAGGGAAAGTTGATCGTTGCCCCGCCCGCCGCGCGTGCCGATGGTGTCAGTAAATTCCTGACCGCCAACCCTGCTGTATTTGGCAAAGTGCAGATCGCGCATTTTCCGGCCTCCGATGGTGCCACGCCTGTCGCCCCCAACAGCGTCGATGTTGTCCTGACATTCCGCAATGTCCACAACTGGCGCTTCGGCGGTGCGGACAAGACGCAGGATGCATTCAACCAGATCTATACGATGCTCAAACCCGGCGGCGTGCTCGGGATCGAGGAACATCGCCTTCCAGAATCGGCCGATAGCGCGCGCGAGGAAAAATCGGGATATATGAAAACCAGCTCGGTGACCGCCTTTGCGACCAAGGCCGGGTTCCGACTGGCGGGGGCTTCGGAAATCAATGCCAATCCTAAAGACACTGCCGATTGGCCCGTTGGCGTCTGGACATTACCTCCGGCGCTGCGGCTCAAGGACGTCGATCGCGCCAAATACATCGCCATCGGCGAAAGCGACCGGATGACATTGAAGTTTGTGAAACCAAAATAAGATAACCCTGGGGAGGGGCCAATATGGAACAGTTGAGCGGGCAAGACGCCAGCTTCGTGTATCTCGATACGCAGAATACGCCGATGCACATCGGGTCGGTCGGGATTTACGATCCGTCGACAGCCCCCGGCGGGTTTGTTCGCTTCAAGGATATTCTGCGCCACGTCGAAAGCCGTTTGCACAAGGCGCGCAGTTTCCGGCAAAAGCTGGTGCGCGTGCCGTTCGATCTCGATCACCCCTATTGGGTCGAAGATGGCGATTTCGATATCGAGTTCCACGTCCGCCATATCGCGCTGCCCAAACCCGGGGACTGGCGGCAATTGTGCATCCAGGTCGCGCGGCTCCATGCCCGCCCGCTCGATCTTGGCAAGCCGCTTTGGGAATTCAACATCGTCGAAGGGCTCGACAACATCCCGGGCATTCCACCCGGCTGCTTCGCGCTCGTCGCCAAGGTTCACCATGCCGCGATCGATGGCATGTCAGGTGTCGAGCTTTCGTCTGCCGTCCATGATACCGAAGCATTGCCGGTCAGCGATGCACCTGCGGTGGCGTGGAAACCCGATACCGATCCGGCAACCGCCGAACTCCTTTTCCGCACCTGGGTCAATTCGGTGCGCCAGCCTGTGCGGTTTGCCGAAACGCTGTGGCGATCGGTTCCCGGCATGGCGCGGCTCGGCAAGGAGTTATTGGGCGGCGATTTGAGCCTTGCCAACGCGAAACCCGCCCCCAAGACAGTCTTCAACACCAAAGTCGGGCCGCACCGTGTATTCGACGGGGTGGGGATGCCGATGGCGGGTGTCCGCGCGATCAAATCGGCGGTCGAAGGCGCAACGGTCAACGATGCGATCCTCACGATCATCGGCGGCGGGCTTCGCCATTATCTGCAAGGACGCGATCAGCTTCCCATCGAAAGCATGACATGCATGGCGCCGATCTCGGTTCGCGCCGATGGCGAAAAAGAAGCGATGGGCAATCTGGTTTCGGCAATGACGGTGCCGTTGGGCACGCATATCGCCGATCCTGTTGCCCGGCTCAAGTTCGTCCATCGCCAGACGCTCAATTCGAAGGCGCTGACCAATGCGGTCGGGGCGCGGACGCTCACCGATTACAGCCAGCTGCTCCCCGCAGCATTGGCCGGCGTTGGAAGCCGGCTCTATACCCGTCTTGGCATTGCCAACATGCACGCACCGATCTTCAACTGCGTGGCGACCAACGTTCCCGGCCCGCGCGTCCCGCTTTATTTTGCCGGTGCCAAAATGGTGAAGATGATGGGCACAGGCCCGGTATTCGACGGAATGGGGCTGATCAACTGCATCTATTCCTACGCCGATGAAATCGCGATCAGCTTCACCTCGGATCGCGCGATGATGCCCGACCCCGATCATTATGCCGCCGCGCTGCGCAAAAGTTATGATGAGCTGGTTGCTGCGACGCAGGCTGTGCCTGTTGCCGCAACCGGCAAATCCGGGTCCAAAGCT
>JANPIQ010000085.1:0-17107 GCA_031425075.1 Sphingomonadales bacterium | reverse complement strand
CTCCCCCACCCGTCTAGGCTGAGCTTGTCGAAGCCCTGTCCTGTTCCTGCAGTGTCCAGGAGGAAGCCCTTCGACAAGCTCAGGGTGGACGGAGAGGTGGTTAGCTTTTGGGTCTAAAACCCGATCATGACCCGCCTCGCTAGTGCCGGGCTGATGCTGTAAACCGTGGTCAGCATTTTCACCATGCCGACATCGACCTGTTTGGCATTGCGCTCAATCCCAGTGACAATCTGGTCCGCACAGTCCGCCGCTGACAGTTTCTTGCCGTCGCGTCCCGCAGTCATCTTGGTTTCTACGACTGGCGGCAACACCTCCATGATGCGAACGCTGGTGCCCTTCAATTGTCCGCGGATCGCCATGCCGTAGCTGCGCAGCGCTGCCTTGGTCGCGCAATAGACCGGCCCGCCCGCGCGCGGTGCGATCGCAAGGCCCGATGTGACATTGACGATCATGGCTTCGGGCCGCGCCTTCAGGCCATCGACCAGCCGTGCGGTGAGATGGATCGGTGCGTTGAGGTTGAGGAAAATGCACGCATCGGCCTCGGCCAGATCGGGTGGCCCTTCGCGGAAATCATGATCGACGCCGACCCCGGCATTGTTGATCAATATGTCGATCGGGCGGCCCGCCACCGCCGCGACAAGGGCATCGATCCCGGCGAGCGTCGAAAGATCGGTGACGACCGTCTCAAACCCCGCCGCCGCCATTGCCGCGACGCGTTCGTGATTTCGGCCCGCGACGATAACGCTGGCACCCTTGGCCTTGAGTTGGCCAGCAAGCGCCTTGCCGATCCCGTCGCTTCCACCTGTCAGCAGAATAGCCTTGTTCGCGATGTCCATCTCGTTTCCCCACCGTGTCGCTTTGGATCAGTCTGCATTCGAAACCAATTCATGTCTACAGATTGCCGATGGGCTGGCGCGACGATCAAACGCTCCCTAAATCGCGACCGATGAGCAAGGCCGACCGTCCCGATACCCCAAACGCAGCTGCACGCTTCAACGAGGATCACGCGACTTATGCTGTTCAGGGCAGCGATCAGCCCGATCTGGAGGTGGGCATCGCTGCCATCCGTAATGTGCTCAAGACACTGCCGCGCAATCCCGGGGTTTATCGCATGCACGATGCGCGCGGCGATGTGCTCTATGTCGGCAAGGCCAAGGCGCTGCGCAACCGTGTGGCGAACTACACGCAGGTCGATCGCATGCCCAACCGGTTGCGGCGGATGGTGTCGCAGACGCGCAGCATGACGATCGTCACCACGAACAGTGAGGCCGAGGCGTTGCTGCTCGAGGCACAGCTGATCAAACGCTATCGCCCCGCCTATAACGTGCTGCTGCGCGACGATAAGAGCTTTCCCTTCATCCTGCTGCGTGCCGATCACGCGTTTCCGCGGATCCAGAAACATCGTGGCGCGCGCCGCGCCAAGGGCAATTATTACGGGCCGTTTGCGAGCGCAGGCTCTGTCAACCAGACGCTTAATGCGCTGCAAAAGCTGTTCCTGTTGCGCAGTTGCAACGACAGCTTCTTTTCGAACCGTGACCGGCCGTGCTTGCTGTATCAGATCAAACGTTGCTCGGCGCCGTGCGTCGGGCGGATCGACACGGCGGGCTATGAAGAACTGGTGAGCGACGCCAAAGCGTTCCTCGGCGGCAAATCGACCGATGTGCAGGGCAAGCTCGGCAAGGAGATGGAGGGCGCAGCCGAAGCGCTCGATTTCGAACGCGCTGCGGCGTTGCGCGACCGGCTGCGTGCGCTGACCTATATTCAGGGGACACAGGCGATCAACGCCGATGGCGTCGGCAATGCCGATATCTTCGCGCTGGCATGCAAGGAAGGCCAGATGGCGATCCAGGGCTTTTTTATCCGCGGCGGGCAAAATTGGGGGCATCGCGCGTTTTTCCCGACGCACATCACCGATGCGACCGAGGATGAGGTGCTGATGCAGGTGCTTGCGCAATTTTACGACGAAGTGCCGCCGCCGCGCTGCATTCTGCTCGACCGCGATCTGGCCGAAGGCGCGCTGCTTGCCGAGGCACTGTGCGAAAAAGCAGGTCACAAGGTCGAGATTTTGCGCCCGCAGCGGGGGGATCGGGTCCGGCTGGTGGCGCAGGCGGTGCGCAACGCGAAGGAAGCGCTCGACCGGCGGCTCGCGGAAACGACAACGCAGGGCAAGCTGCTACGCGAAGTCGCCGACCTGTTCGATCTGCCCGTAGCACCGCGCCGGATCGAGGTGTATGACAACAGCCATATTCAGGGGACCAATGCGCTGGGCGCGATGATCGTCGCGGGGTCCGAAGGCTTCTGTAAGAACCAGTATCGCAAATGGAACATCAAGCGCGCCGAAACGCGCCCCGGCGACGATTTCGCGATGATGCGCGAAGTGATCGAGCGTAGATTCGGCCGGTTGCTGAGTGACATAAGCCCCTCCCCTTTAGGGGAGGGGGAAGGGGTGGGGAGCGTCCACCATTCTACCGTCGGAGAGTCCCCATCCCCGACCCCTCCCCTGAAGGGGAGGGGTGAAGATGTGCCGCTCGACGACACTTTACCAGACTACCCCGACCTCCTCCTCATCGATGGCGGCAAGGGCCAGGTGAGCGCGGTCAAGGCGGTGCTCGAGAAATTGGGGATCGACAATGTGCCGTTCATCGGCGTGTCGAAAGGCCCCGATCGCAATGCAGGTCGCGAGACGTTTCATTTCCCCGATGGACGCGAAATCGACCTGCCACCCAACGCGCCGGTGCTGTTTTACCTCCAGCGTCTGCGCGACGAAGCGCACCGCTTTGCCATAGGCGCGCATCGCAACAAGCGCGCCAAGGCGATTACGACGAGCGTGCTCGACGATGTTCCCGGCATCGGGCCTGCGCGCAAAAAGGCGTTGCTGATGCACTTCGGCACCGCACGCGCAGTCAAGAGCGCGAGCCTTGCGGATTTGCAAAAAGCCCCGGGGGTTTCGGCGGCGGTCGCGCAACAAGTGCATGATTTTTACCATTCGGGCGGATAGCTTCGTGGTCACGCTTTCTATTTCGCCGCGCGTTTGATCAGGCGTTGCTCTTGGTATAGCGTCACGAAAACACCGGAGTCGCATGTCCCCTTTCAATGGGGTTGTTGATGAATTGTCTGCCTGAACGGAGCAGCAAACATGGCAAATGTGACACCGGATTTCATGGCAGACCCGAAATCGCTCGATGCCAAATCGGCATATGAATGGCGATCCTTGTCAGCGCAGGTCCATGAGCACAGGCGAACATCGGCGTCTGTGCATATAAATATGACACTTGAGGCGGCAATCGCTCGCGATCCGCAATCACCCGTCGCCGGGGCTTATCGTTTGTGGATCGCCGACAATTACTTGCAAAACGGGGATATTCGTGAGTCGCTTGGTCATTACGACATGGCGTGCGAGGCGCTGAGCGCGAACGAGCCGCTGGTTGCGAGCATTGATGGCATCGGTGGCGCGCTGCTGCACAAAGCGCAGGCGGCCGCGCGATGTGGCGATACCAAAGCATCGGTTGAAGCCTATGAAGCGCTTGCCCGCCACCATCCGGACGACCCGGATCCATTGTTTCAGGCGGGGCTGGTCATGGAAGACGCCGGGGATCACAATGCTGCGGCCACCTTTTATGGCCGCACGCCGACCAAGACGGCGCAACGGCACGTGCATCAAGCAAACTTTGCCCGCCGGAACCTTGCACGGCTCGAATCGTCAGAAAGCGCATTTGCGGGATCGCCAGAACATGTCATCGATATGATCGAGGCGGCGCTCGACTCAGGGAGCGGCACGAAACTTCGCGGGGTTGCGAGCGCGACGCACTTCGCAATCGGCCAATGTTGTGGCGAATCTGGTTTTGAAGACTCGGTTTTTCTCGACCGGCTGTGTGATGAACTTGGCGCCGGCAAGGTCCGCGTCCAGCACCCGGCTTGGGGCGGCGGGGACAAACGCTATCTGTTGACGCGTGGGTGGCGCGGGAGATGGTTTCGGGATGACGTCATCTTTGTCATCACGCGGTCGGCGCGTGGCTGGCAATGGACTGGTTGCGCGATCGCCACGCCCAATGAACTGTGGTTCGATCATTGGCGACCGACTGTCAAACAGACAAACGACCCGCTACCGTTCGAATTGCTGGCACCGTTTCCCGATGGGGTGTGCTGCCGGGCGGGCGGAATGTCCGACTTTCTGGCGCAGCAAATAACAATAAGTGCGATATCCGGCGGTCTGCCTTGGCCGCTGGGGCCTGCCGCCGCAGCCGCAGCGGCCTATGTCTTGTCGTTGCGCGATTGCGGCTTTGGCGTTCCCGGCTTTTATTACGGCGGATGGGAAACGCATGACAATGAAGATTATTTCGCGATCGACTTCACGCGTTATCAAAAAGGTCTTCCGTACATCAATCGCACCAACGGCACCCCCGTGCTGGCTGCACTCGGAGGAATTGTCAGTTACGTGGCGGATGGAACGCCCACGGGAAGCACTTCGGCCAATAATGTTGTGGAGATCCAGCACGGCGATCCGGGCGATCCTGCGAACACGGATCGCTTCATGACGCGATATTTGCATATGCAGGGTCCCGGCAAAATTCTCGTGTCAAGATTTATGCGAGTGTTTGCGGGCAATCGGCTCGCGTTGATGGACGATACCGGGAAATCGATAGGCAGCCATTTGCATTTCTCGATCCACGACCGCCAGCTTCTTTTTCCGGGTTATACACCGGGCAGGAGTGTGCGCCCAACGCCGATGAACGGAATCACGCTCGAAGATGGCGATTCGGGAAAATGTGTTTGTTCGACCAACGTTGAAACTTTCGGAGAAAAGCCGATGATCTATCCAACGCGCTTTGCCGTGCAGAACTGGACGATTACGCCGGTGGCGACTTCGTTTGGAAAGACGCCGCCAGCCTCAAGTCAGGAACAAAGCTGGCAGTTGGTGCTAAGCGGCGTCGTCCTGATCGACATGAAGGGCGTGAGTTCCGCGCAATGGCGCCGCGAGACGCTGCTGATCAATCCCGATCTGAAGGAACCGATCAAGACGGCGAACCGCCTCTACGGCTTCCCTTTGCCCGCCGGACATGAAGATACTTTTCGTTATCTTTTCCAAGTCGAGCAGCGCGCGGCGTTCGCCTCGTTGAGTTCGGTGTTCAATGCCAATGTCTCGAACAATTCCGGATTTGCGGTGGACGCTTGGCGACCGAACCCCGATTTCACCGTGACCGACACGGAAAACCTGCAAGTTCCGAACATATTCTCGGGGGTCCAGGCCGATATTGCCGTTCGAGACAGCGACGCTTTTCTCTATCGAGTGGGCTATCACATTACGTTGATCGGACGGATCGTGCTTAGTCCTATCGTCATTCTTTGAAAGACGCCAAAGCCTCCGCCACCACCTGATCGCCCCATTCCTGCACGAAATGCCCGGCTTCGGCGATGACGAGTGGCTCGGGGCAGTTGCGGATCAGGCCGCGCAAGGCCTGCATCGCATCGGGCGTGATGACGGGGTCGCTGGCGCCTATCGCCATGAAGCTTTTTCCTCCCCAGGAGTCGCGCCACCAATCGCGCGCATCACGGCTGATCGCGGCCCCGGGGGCATCGGGCGTCGGCGGAACGAGCTCGGGGAAGCGGCGGACGCCGCCCTTGTAGCGGATGTCGGGAAAGGGCGCGCCATAGGCGGCAGCCTCGGCCTCGGTCAGGATCGAGGTGCCGCGCTGGAACAATGCGGCCACATCCATATCGGGTTGCGAACGGTTGAAAAGCTTCCACGCTTCGAACCCCGCGCCGAGTGAGCGCTCGCCTGTGCCCAATCCGGTATTCATCACGATCAACCGGCCAAACCGTTCGGGCATAGTGTGCGGGATCGTCAGCCCAAGCAGCCCGCCCCAATCCTGACAGACGAGCGTGATGTTGGTCAGATCGAGCGCTTCGATGAAATCAACAAGTGATTGCCGGTGGAAATCGAAGGTATAAACGTCGTCTTCAACCGGCTTGTCAGACCGCCCGAAGCCGAACAGATCGGGTGCCAGCACCCGGCCATGCGGGCTGAACAGCGGGATCATCTTGCGATAGAGATAGCACCAGCTCGGCTGGCCATGGAGGCACAGGAACACGTCATCGCCCGCACCTTCATCGAGATAATGCATCCGCAGGCCGTTGGCGTGATCGTGATAGTGCGGGGCAAAATCATATCCCGGCAGGTTCGCAAAGCGCTCGTCAGGCGTGCGCAAGGCTTCGATGGTCATGGGCTGTTTCCTCCACAGTTCGATCCACGCGCGCCGCCGACCACAAATCGCCGAGCCAGTAATCGAGCGCATCACCCAACGGTCTCAGTCCCGATGCCGGGTAGAATGTCAATTCTCCGAAACGCGGCGCGCCATCGAGATCATAAAAATCGGCGCGGACGAAATCGAATTCGCGGCCGAGCATTTCGGCGGCATCGATCATCTGCCGCAGCGACGGCGGCGGCGCACAGTCGCGCCAGCCGGGGGCGGCCCAAATGCGGTTCCAGTCGAGATCATAATAGGCGCAGATATGCCGATTGGCCTCACGATCGCGATGCACCTGAATACATCTGGCTTTGCCACCAAAAACATGGATTTTGTAATCGGTGGGCAGGACGCCACCCGTGCCGATAAACGGTTCGACCAGGATGCCGCGCGGAACATGGCCATAAGCCCATTCGTCGAGCCAGAAGCCATAATGATGGCGCATCCAGCGCTGCGTCTCGCGCGCGATTGCGCGCCAGTCGGGTGCGGCGTCGCGCACGAAAATATGCTGGCGGCATCCATGGCGAGATTTGATGACATAGTGCGAAGGCCATAGTGGCGCATCGGGAAGGCTGATGCCCTCGAACAGCGTTGGCGTTACCCAGTTCTCGCCCAGCCTGCGTGCAACATGATCCTTGACCGCGACCTTGTCGATCAGCGGCGGCATGCGCCAGTCGCGCTGGTGCAATTTGCGCCACTGAACCCAGTCGGTGAAGCGGGCAGGCGTTTGGAAATCGACGCTCCGCCGATGCCGCCAGCCATAGGTGATCGCGATCCGCAGCTTTGCCAGCCGTTTTGCTTCGATCGCGTCAATGTCTGCAATATCGAACGCGGTGAAGGGCCGGTCGATCAGGTTCAGGTGCTGCATTGCCGTCACTGCCTTGCTTTTCCCGCCCCCGCGATTGGCGTCTCACCACCAAATCATGGCAATCGCATGGCAGCCGGGCCGTTGGCAGAAGCGGGGCCGATCGGCAAGATTAGCCGCAGGCGCGCACCTCGACTGGAACTCCGTTGAGCGCAGACGTCCCCGAAAGCGGATCGATCAGCGTCTCATCGGTCAGATCGTTGATGCTGACGCCGGCATGCGCGCCCGCCACTGTCAAGCGGACGCCAGGCAGCGCGTGCCCCCAGCCATGCGGGATCGAAACGGTGCCAGGCATCATGTCATCGGTCACTTCGACTGCAATCTGCACGCTGCCGGCGCGCGAGCTGACTTCGGCAAGCGAGCCATCACCCAAATTGCGCGCGCGCGCATCATCGGGATTGATCAGCAGCGTGCAACGGTCGGGGCCTTTCACCAGCCGCGCCGAATTGTGCAGCCAGCTGTTGTTCGACCGCAAGTGCCGCCGTCCGATGAGCCGCAGGCCGTCAGTGGCAATCGCACTGCTGGCCAGCCTCGCCAGATCGGCGATGATCGCCGACGGCGCGCACGCGAATTTCTTGTCGGGCGTGCGTAGTCGTTCGGGCATCTGCCCCGTTTTGAGCGCACCAAAATCGATCCCGTTCGGCGCTTCGGAAAGGGCTGCGAGGCTGGTCTGATATGGCCCGGATTGCAACATCGCGTCGAGCATCTCGGTAGGCGTCGGCCCGCTGGGCTCGCGGTCCTCAATCGCTGCGGCAAGCCCGCGCAGGATTTCCCAATCGGCAAGCGCACCTTCGCTCATCTTGAACACCGGCGGTGAGTAAGTGGCGAAATTCCGCACCGCGATCGGCAGCAGGAACAGCCCGTAATGATCCTTTTCGAGCGGCCCGGCAGGCGGCAGGATGTAATGCGCGCGTCGTGCGGTCTCGTTGATGTACATGTCGACCGACACCATCAATTCAAGGCCCGACAGTGCGGCATCGAGGCGGCGGCCATTGGGGCTCGACAGCACCGGATTGCCTGCAACCACGAACAGCGCGCAGATCTGCCCTTCGCCGGGGGTTTCGATCTCTTCGGCCATGCATGCCGCGGGAAATTCCCCCAGCACTTCGGCGTGACCCGAAACGCGCGAATGGAACCGCCCCGTCTTGCCCGGCCCGAGCGTTGCCACGGTATCGACCGCAGGCAGCGTGAACATCAGTCCGCCTTCGCGGTCGATCTGCCCGGTCGCGATATTGGCCAGCGCGATCAGCCATGACGTGACCGTCGCAAAACTCTGGGTCGAAGTGCCGATCCGGCCGTAAAGCGCAGCAGGCCCCTGTGCCATGCGGAGGGCGATATGCGCGATCTCGTCGAGCGATACGCCGGCGCGATCGGCGCAGTCGGCGGCATCGAACTGGCGCAGCGCCAGCCATGCCTCATCCCAGCCATGGAGGTGCGGCGTCAGCCGCCCGGGATTGACCAAGCCCCTGGTGTCGAGCGTCAGCAGCAGCGCGATCAGGAACCAGGCATCGCCGCCGGGGCGGATGAAGACATGGCGGTCGGCACTCTTCGCCGTCTCGCTGCGGCGAGGATCGATCACGATCAACTCGCCGCCGCGCGCGCGCAAAGCCTTTGCGCGATTGCGGAAATCGGGGACGGTCCAGGTACTGCCGTTCGACGCCATCGGGTTGCCGCCCATGATGATCATCGTTTCGGTGCGGTCGATATCGGGCACGCCCCACAGCCCTGAATGACCGTAGAGCAGCAGATTGACGACCTGATGCGGCATCTGGTCAAGCGTGCTTGCCGAAAAGACAGTGCGCGTCTGGATCGCCTTTTTCAACTCGCCGATCACCAGCCCATTGGCGTAATTATGGGCATTGGGATTGCCGATGTAGAGCGCGGTGGATTTCGGATCGCGGCTGAGGATTGCGTTGGTGCGCGCGGCGATTTCGGCGAACGCCTGTTCCCATCCGATGGTTTCCCAGCTCTCGCCAACGCGCTTCATCGGGGTGCGGAGGCGATCGGGATCGTCCTGAAGATCGGCAATTGCGGTTGCCTTAGGGCAGATATGCCCACGCGACAGCGCATTATCGGGATCGCCCTTGATTGAGAGCACCTGCCGTCCCTCGACCGCAATCAGTAGCCCGCAATTTGCCTCGCACAAATGGCAGGTGCGGTGATGGGTGATGGGCATGGCGGGCTCCTCTCAGCGGCAGGCTAAGCAGATGGCGGCGGATTGCAACACATCCTCCCCATCGCAAGGACGATGGGGAGGATGTGAGGAGTTACTTCACTTGAAAGTATCGTATCCCGCCGACCCATGTCTCGAGCACCTTACTCCCCCGCAATTCGGTCGGCGTTGCCAGCATAGGATCGCGGTCGACCAGTACGAAATCGGCCCACATTCCGGGAGCGAGCCGCCCAACTTTGCTCTCGGCGAAGGAGGCATGGGCGGCACCTGTGGTGAAACCTGCCAGCGCCTGTTCGCGGGTCAGCCGTTCCTGTGGTTGCCAGCCTCCGAACGGTTCGCCCTTTGCATCCTCGCGTGTCATCGCGGTCGCCCAGCCGGCAAAGGGTTCGGGGCTTTCAACAGGCGTATCCGATCCGAACGCCAGCTTTCCGCCCGCTGCGAGGATCGATTTCCACGCATAGGCTCCTGTTAGCCGCGCCGGACCCAGCCGCGCTTCGGCCATCATCCGGTCCGACGTCTGGTGGACGGGCTGCATCGAGGCGATGATCCCGTTGCGGCCCAGTCTCGGCAGGTCGAGCGGATCGACGACCTGGACATGTTCGATCCGCCAGCGCCGATCGCCTGCATAGGTGCTGGCGAGTTCTTCGATCGCATCCAGCGCCTGCCCGTTCGCCGCGTCGCCAATGGCGTGCACTGCGACCTGAAACCCATCCATCGATGTACGCACCATCAAATTCTTGAGCTTGGCATCATCGGCAAAGGTCAGCCCGCGTTCGCCCGGCTTGTCGGCATAGGGCGCCTTCAGAAAAGCGCCGCGCGATCCCAGCGCGCCATCGAGATAGAGTTTGACCCCGCCCATCCGCAGCCGGTCGTTATAGAGCCACGGCGTTGGCATCCCGCCGCCGATCGCGGCCATCGGCTCGACGCCCGCAGCATAGGAGAAGATACGGACGTTGAGCGCGCCGCGATCGCCCGTGCGGCGATACGACAGCCAGTCTTCGAGGCTGGTCCCCATATCGGCGATTGCGGTGATGCCGTACTTGAGCAGCAGCGTTTGTGCTTCGGCAAGCGCGGCATCGCGATCCTTGGGGGTCGGTTGCGGGACCGCTTTCGCCATCAATTCCATCGCCGCATCGACGAACACGCCCGACGGATTGACACCGGATTTTTCGATCCGGCCGCCTGCGGGCGACACGCTTTTTGTGGTCACCGCTGCCAGTCGCATCGCCGCGCTATTTGCCCAGCCAGCATGGCCGTCGACGCGCTCGAGCCAGACCGGCCTGTCACCAACCACCGCATCGAGATCGGCCGCGGTGGGAAAGCGCCCCAGTTTCCAGACCTCTTGATTCCACCCCCGCCCGATGATCCATCGGCGTTGCGGATTGGCGTCTGCATAGGCCTTGATCTTCGCAAGCGCATCGGGAAGCGAGGTCGTGCCCGACAGGTCAAGCGTCAGCAGCTGGAACCCCAGCCCCATGACATGGCCGTGCGCATCGATGAAGCCGGGCAGCATCGTTTTGCCCTTGGCGTTGTAGAGATAGTCGAGCCGTTCGGGCTTTTTGTCTCCGCGCTGAAGCAGGCGGACAATCTTGCCGTCCTTGCCGATCTGCAATGCGGTAAAGCGCGCCACCTTGCCGTCTGCATCGAGGGTGATGCCGTTGACGTTGTCGACAATGCCGTCGGCGAGGGCGGGGGTGTGGAGGGTGAGAGCGGTAAGCAGTGCGGCGAAAACCCCTCTCCCCGTGCGGGAGAGGGCAGGGTGAGGGGTAGCGTCGCGTCTGCGACGAACGAAACGCACACTCTTTCCGCCACAAATGACCTCAGCCGCCTTCGCTCGCAATCCCCTCACCCGACCCTTCGGGCCACCCTCTCCCTCAAGGGGAGAGGGAAGAGATGACGGCGCACCAGAAACCAGCCTCACGGCTTTGCCAGCCGACGGATGAATGCACTGGTATCCTGCCGTCCGCCACCCATGTGCTGGACTTCGGCATACATCTGGTCGATCATCGCCGCGAGCGGGAGCGTCGCGCCATTGGTCCGTGCCTCGTCGATCGCAAGGCCCAGATCCTTGCGCATCCAGTCGACTGCAAACCCGAAATCAAACTCCTCGCGCACCATCGTGTCCCAACGATTAGTCATCTGCCAGCTTGATGCAGCCCCTCCCGAAATCGCTTCAAACACCTTTGCCAGATCGAGATTTTCAGCCTGCGCAAACCGCATCCCTTCAGACAATGAGGCGATGATCCCTGCAAAAGTCACCTGGTTGACCATCTTGGCCAGCTGCCCGGCGCCTGTTGAACCGATATGGACGATCTTCGATGAATAGGCCTGCATGATCGGAGTGGCTTCCTCGATCGCCTTGGCGCGGCCGCCGCACATCAATGTCAGCGTGCCATTTTCAGCACCGATCTGCCCGCCGGTGACAGGGGCATCGATCGGCTGGATATATTTGTCCTTCGCCTCGACCGCGAGCTGACGCGCGATCTTCGCCGAAACCGTCGTGTGATCGATGAACAGGCTGCCCTTTTTCATTGTGCGAAACGCGCCATCGCGAGACAAAGTGACCGCGGCGAGATCGTCATCGGCCCCGACACAGGTGATTACCGCGTCGGCCCCGCTTGCGGCTTCAGCCGGACTGGGAGCAACCTGACCGCCATTGGCGGAGACCCACGCGTCTGCTTTCGACTGGGTGCGATTATACACGGTCATGTCATGCCCCGCCGCAGCCAGATGGCGCGCAATCGCACCCCCCATGATGCCGAGCCCGATAAATGCGATTTTTGCCATGCCGAAAGCATAGGGGAGGTTTCCCAGACGCGCCAGATGGTCTAGCGCGATGGCCATGGCCGACGGAGACCCTTTGCCGATCACGCTTGCCGATGTCCGCGCCGCGCATGACCGCGTGCGCGGGCGGGTGGTGCGGACGCCGACTTTGCACTCCAAGACGCTGTCAGCGATCACCGGGGCGGAGGTCTGGCTCAAGTTCGAAAACCTGCAATTTACCGCGGCGTACAAGGAACGTGGTGCCATCAACCGGCTGAGCCAGCTGGGCGATAATGCGCGCAAGGCCGGCGTGATCGCGGCATCGGCGGGCAATCATGCGCAGGGACTGGCTTATCATGGCGGGCAGATGGGCATACCTGTCACCATCGTCATGCCGGTTTCGACGCCGATCGTGAAGGTGCAGCAAACGCGCAGCCATGGCGCGAACGTCGTGCTGATCGGCAACACCTTCGAAGCGGCGTACGCGCACGCGTGCAAGCTCGAGGCCGAACAGGGGCTGACGTTTGTCCATCCATTCGACGATCCCGCGATCATGGCGGGGCAGGGGACGGTCGCGATCGAGATGCTCGAAGATGCCCCTCATCTCGATACTTTGGTCATTCCGGTTGGCGGCGGCGGGCTGATCGCGGGGTGTGCGGCGGCGGCCAAGGGGATCAATCCCGACATCAGAATCATCGGCGTCCAGTCGAACCGTTATCCTTCGATGTATAATTTCAAGAACGGCCAAACGCTCGAATGTGGCGGCGATACGCTTGCCGAAGGGATCGCGGTGGCGGAGCCCGGAATCTATACGCGTGCGGTTGTCGCGGCGCTGGTCGATGACATGCGGATCGTGTCCGAAGCCATCATAGAAGAGGCGATCTCGCTGCTGCTCGATATCGAAAAGACGCTGGTCGAAGGGGCGGGGGCTGCGGGGCTGGCGACGATGCTCCCCGCCAAAAATGGCGGCTTCCGCCCCGAATTCGAAGGCCGCAAGGTCGGCGTGATCCTGACCGGCGGCAATATCGATCAGCGCTTTCTTGCCAATGTGATCCTGCGCAACCTTGCGCGGACGGGGCGGATCGGGCGGATTTCGGTACTGCTCGATGACAAGGTTGGCGCGTTGCACACGCTGACAGGCATATTTACCAACAACGGCGCGAACATCATCGAGGTCTCGCACCAGCGCATCTTCGGCGTGCTGTCGGCCAAGAGCACGCAGGCCGAAATCGAATATGAAATCCGCGATCAGGCCGCACTTGACGGGCTGCTCAACGAGATCGAGGCGGCAGGCTATGCCTATGAAGTGATGAGCATTTCGGGGCGTAGGGGGAGCCGGTCACTGCGGCATTGAAAGCCGGAGGATCCCCAGTTCATCAATTATTCCCAGGTCCGACAAGGCTTAGCTTGTCGAAGCCCCGCCTTGTCTGGATGCCGCTGTGTCCAGAAAGGAAAGCCCTTCGACAAGCTCAGGGTAGACGGTTGTTGGCGCCGATGGGCAAAATCTGGACCGATCAAAGCGCATCTGGCCCAAACGCATGGGGCAGCAGGTGCGAAATTCTGTGGTGCTCCACAACCGATCTGTCAGCCGACACACAGATAACCTCGACATCATAACCAGATAGAGCAGCGGCCTCATAGATCACCTGACGACACCGGCCGCACGGACGCACAGGATCGCTGCCATTGATCGCGCCATTGACAATCCGTCCGCCGATCACTGCAATCGTCCGCACCTCGCGCAGACCACTCATTACCGTCACGCTACCCAGCGCCACAGTTTCCGCACACATCGTCAGGCCGTAGCTGGCGTTTTCGAAGTTGCAGCCGATCACGATCCGCCCATCGGACAGCCGCACGGCAGCACCCACGCCGAACCCCGAATAGGGGGCATGAGCGTTGGCGGCGGCGGCGTGTGCGGCCTTGATCAGTTCGTTATCCATCGCGAAGCACGTTCCAATCGACAGGGCCATCAATGCCATCGACGCGGCGGCGGGCGTGCGCCTGCCACATGACCCAGGGGTGGGTCCCATAATCGGGTTCGAGCCCCATACGCCGCAACCAGAGCGGGCGATCGATCGCGCTGCTGATCCGATAGGCGTCTTCGAATTCGCGCGTGACATAGAGCATTACCGGCTTTTCCGCATGCGCTTCGACCATGGTGATGAAGATCTCGACCTCGCGGAGCACCGCCGCACGATCAGGGCGCGCCGTGCAGTTTCCCCCGAATTCGAGATCGACTGCGGGCGGCAGAGCATCGGGCTCGCGCGGCACCGACGCGATGAAGTTCGTCGCCTGATCGGCAGCGGGGCGGCAGAGCGTGAAGAAGTGGTACGCGCCGCGCCTGATCCCCGCGGCTGCGGCCGCATGCCAGTTCTCGGTGAAACGCCGGTCGCGGAGATCGCCGCCCTCGCTTGCCTTGATATAGGCAAAATCGACGCCGTCTGCGGCTGCCATGGCCCAGTCGATTGGCCCCTGATGATGCGAAACGTCGATCCCCTGCACCGGATACAGTGCGCGAGACGGGGCCCAGCCCAGCGCATATTGCCAACCGGCCAGCCCGATCACGCCGATGATAGCCAGCGCGATCAACGCCTGCTTGAACAATGCGGCAGGGGTGCGGCTCACAGTCATGATCAGCCCTTGATGTGGAGCACGCAGATCAGCGTGAACAGCCGCCGCGCGGTATCGAAATCGATATCGATCTTGCCTGCCAGCCGCTCCTTGAGCAGATCGGACGCTTCATTATGGACGCCGCGTCGCGCCATATCGACGGTTTCGATATGCGCAGGAGAGGCTTTGCGGATCGCATCATAATAGCTGTCGCAGATCGCAAAATATTCGCGGATCGGCCGCTGGAACCGCCCGAGCGCCAGGATAATCGCCTCAAGATGGCTTTCATCCTCGCGGTAAATGTCGAATATCAGTCGCCCCTCGGTCACGCTGAGCTTGAGCCGGTAGGGCCCGGCATAGCTATCGGCATGTGGACGTTGCGGCGCAAAATAATTGCCTTCGAGCAGATCAAAGATCGCGATGCGTCGTTCCTGTTCGATATCGGCGTTGCGCCAGATGATCGAATGTTCGTCGAGTTCGATGTGAATGATGCGCGGATCGGCCATTGCGGAAATTCGTCCTAGCGGGCGATCGCCAGTTTGCAACTTATCCCCATGTTCCCCCGTCGGGGCGGGTTGCACTGTGGCCCGATAGCGCGCCAAGGACAACAGCATGGCCGAACCGATCCGACTGATTCACGATGCCGCCGACGCATCGCCGCAGCTGCCGCACAATGTCGAGGCAGAGGCCGCATTGCTGGGGGCGATGATGATCGACAACCGGCTGGTCGAGGACGTTCAGACCAAGCTTCATTCTGGGCATTTTTTCGAGGCGGTCCATGGCCGGATATACGATGCGATCCTGAAACTGGCCGATAGGAACATGGTCGCCAATCCGGTGACGCTCAAGCCGATGTTCGATGCCGATGAGGCAATGAAGCAATTGGGCGGCCCCGCCTATCTCGCGCAACTGACAGGATCGGGTGCGGCGCTGATCGGTGCCCGCGATTTCGCGAGCCAGATTTACGATCTGGCACTGCTGCGGGAACTGGTGACAGTCGGCCGCGACATGGCAACCCGCGCGCTCGACACCAGCGAAGCGAGCCAGCCGCGCGAACAGATCGAGGAAGCCGAAGTTGCGCTGTATCGCGTCGCCGAACAGGGAGGCGAATCGGGCAGCACCAAGACCTTTGTCCAGGCGACGCGCGACGCGGTTAGCCTTGCCGAAAAAGCCGCCAACTCGACCGGCGGCCTGTCAGGCATCACGACCGGGCTGAATGGCCTCAACGATCGCACCGGCGGGCTGCAGCGATCCGATCTGCTGATCCTGGCCGGACGTCCGGGCATGGGCAAGACAGCGCTTGCCACCAACATTGCGGTCAATGCGGCCAAACGCTGGTTGCAGGATCGCGATGACGGGATTGCAGCGGACAAGTCGATTGGCGCACGCGTCGGGTTTTTCAGCCTCGAAATGTCCGCCGATCAGCTCGCGACGCGGATATTGTCGCAGGAATCGAAGATCGTTTCGGAGCAAATCCGGTCGGGCAAGATTTCGGAGCGCGAGTTCAAGGATTTCGCGCGCGCCGCACAGACGCTCGAGGAACTGCCACTGTTCATCGACGATACGCCCGGGCTGACGATTGCGGCGTTGCGCACCCGCGCGCGGCGGATGAAGCGGCGGCACGATATCGGGCTGATCGTCGTCGATTACCTCCAGCTGCTGCAGGGCAGCGGACGCAATTCGGATGGCAATCGCGTTCAGGAAATTTCCGAAATCTCGCGCGGGCTGAAGACCTTGGCCAAGGAGCTTGAAGTGCCGGTGGTGGCACTTTCGCAGCTCAGCCGCGCGGTCGAAAGTCGCGAGGACAAGCGCCCGCAACTCGCCGACCTTCGCGAATCGGGATCGATCGAACAGGATGCCGATTTGGTGTTGTTCGTATTCCGCGAGGAATATTATGTCCGCTTTTTGGAGCCCAAGCGCCCGACCGAAACCGATCCGCAGGATGTATTCGACAAGCACAACCAATGGCTCACCAAGCTCCAGCCAGTCGAAGGCATGGCCGAAGTGATCGTCGCCAAACATCGTCATGGGGCCACCGGCAATGTGAAGCTGTCGTTTGCAGGCAAGTTCACCCAGTTTACCGATCATGTCGATGATCAATATCTGCCGGCGCAGCGGGGGTAAGAAACGACAGCTCCGCGCCGCAGGTTGTTTGAACATCTTGGCGGCATTGGCGGCCCTTCGCGGTCTTAGCGTGAACCAGCCATTTCTCGGCTCCACCGGTGCCGCCGGTTCTCGCCAGGGGCGCGAAGGGCCGCGAAGTAAGCGTGCTCGTTCGTCATTGCGAGCGTAGCGCGGCAATCCAGCGTGTGGAGCGTCGGCCTCTAGACCCTGTTTTACTCAGATTGAAGCGCGTGACGGAGCCGATTTTGTCGTGAGACGAGGAGTGAGGAGGAAGCGATGTCATTCATCGTGACCGACGACGCGACGGCGACTCGCGACAAAAGC
>JANPIQ010000084.1:0-23495 GCA_031425075.1 Sphingomonadales bacterium | reverse complement strand
CGCGAACAGCGCCGGGATGTCATGAGATGTTGCGCTGCGCCATTCTGCCATGGCTCAAGCAGCAAACCGCGCCAATCTGCCGTTTATGATGGCATCCGCCTCAGCCATGATCCGATCGATCAGTTCCTTGCAGGTCGGAATATCATTGATCAGGCCGGCGACCATTCCGCAGCTCCACGCGCCTGCGTCCATCGTGCCTTCCTTCATGATCTTGGGATAAACGCCCGCGACTTCGCCCATAATGTCTTCGAATTTCAGATCCTTACCCAGCGCGCGTTCTTTTTCGAGCAATCGTTCGACCGCTGCATTGGTCAGCACGCGTTCGGTGTTGCGCAGCGGGCGCATGACCAGCCGCGTATCGAGCTCTGAAGCGGCAACGATCGCATCCTTCACATTCTGGTGCACCGGCGCTTCGACCGTGGCGATAAAGCGCGTGCCCATGTTCATCCCGTCAGCGCCCATCGCGAGTGCGGCGACAAGGCTACGGCCATCGGCCATCCCGCCCGATGCCACGAACGGAATCTCAAGCTCATCGGCAGCACGCGGCAGCAGGATCATGTTGGGAATATCGTCTTCGCCAGGATGGCCGCCGCATTCGAACCCATCGACCGATACCGCATCGCAGCCGATCCGCTGCGCCTTCAACGCATGACGGACCGCAGTGCATTTGTGAATGATCTTGACGCCCGCCTCGTGCAAAGCAGGGATAACCTGTTGCGGGTTGTTTCCCGCGGTTTCGACCGCCTTCACCCCGCCATCAAGGATGGCCTTCACCATTCCCGGATAATCGGGCGAATTGACCACGGGCAGGAAGGTGAGGTTCACCCCGAACGGCTTGTCGGTCATCGTGCGGCACTTGGCGATTTCGTCGGCAAGCGCGCTCGCAGACGGCTGGGTCAGTGCCGTGATGATCCCCAGGCCGCCTGCATTCGAAACGGCGGCTGCCAGTTCGGCAAACCCCACATAATGCATCCCGCCCTGGATGATCGGATGTTCGATGCCGAACATTTCGGTGATGGCTGTTTTCATGCGTTCGAATCCTCTTCCCTGTTTGCGTCTGTCTGCGGACGATTGACGTTTGCGTCAACCAGCGCCCGATGTTGCGCGACCGGCCGAACTGGCATGGCTTGCGGGCCTCGGCGAAAGCGATAGACTGGCAACCGCGATGCGATTGGGGCCGGGGAACAGGCATGACATTGTCACAATTGCCCTTGCTGGCTGGGCTCGATCCGGCGGCGCTCGCCGATCTTGAATTTGCTGCCACACCTTTTGCCGCTGCTTCGGGCGATACGCTGTTTCGGCAAGGCGATGTTGCGACCGCGCTCTTCATCCTCACACAAGGTCGTGTTGGCATCGCCAGCCGCACGCCGGGCGATGAAGAGGTGCATGTTGTCGAGGCCGGACCGGGCGATATGGTCGGAGAGCTCGGGCTGCTCGATGGCGGGCGGCGTTCGGCAAATGCGCGCGCGGTACGCGATTGCCAAGGCGTTGCCATAAGCCTGACCCGGTTTGCCGGGCTCGCGGCAATCGGCAGGCCCGCCGCGTTCATGCTCTCCGACCGGATCCGGATCGGGGTCGCAGGCCGTTTTCGCACCACGATTGCCGCGATTGCAGCGCAGTCTGCAACAGAAGAGGCGCTGGTCAGACCGGCTGCAACCGCGCCGATGCCGCCATCTGTTTTAGCGAACGGGCTGCCGGAAATGTTGCGCGGCCTGGCGCGGTTTGCCGGATTGTGCGGCGACGATTGCTCTCGTCTGGTCGCGATGGGTGAACGGGTCGATTCGCCGCGCGACAGGTTAATCGTCAGTGCGGGCAATCCGCCCGATGCGCTGTACATCGTGCTGCGGGGGGCGGTGCGCACCGGCCTGCCATGCGCGAATGGAATTGAGCCGCTGGCGGTGCATGGCCCGGGAGAACTTGCCGGGCTTGCCGCAATGATTGATCGCATGCCGTTTCCGCTGACCATCGAGACGGCCGAAGCGGCCATCTTGCTGCGGATCGGACGGGACGCGTTCGAAGCCTTGCGCGCAGAAACCAGCGACCTTGCCCATTTCATATTCGATCTGGCCGGGAAACAACTGGTTCGCGATTTACGCCGTGCCAACCGCCATTTCGGCCGCGCAGAGGCGCTCGTCCGGTTTCGTGCGGCAGGAACGGCCTGATGTGCCGGATGCTCGGATATCTGGGATCACCGGTGCCGATCGCCGATCTACTTTATGCGCCCGATTCGTCGCTGCTCAACCAGACGATCGATGCGCAGATGTTGGGGATGCTCAATCTGGCGGGGTTTGGCCTCGCAGCATGGGACAGCGCGTCGCACCAGCCCACCGAGCCGTTCCTTTATCGCAGCACACAAGTCGCGGTGTTCGACCGCAATCTGAAGGCGCTGGCGGGCAAGGTAAAATCGGAAGCGCTGCTCGCGCATGTTCGCGGCGTGCCTTACAATCCGAACGTGCAGATCAGCGAGACCAATGTCCACCCATTCCGTTTCGATGGGGTGCCGCTCGCCATGGCGCACAATGGCGATCTGGCGCGGTTTCGCGAGATGCGGTTCGATCTGATCGAGCATATCCGTCCCGAATTTGCCGCGCGGATTCAGGGATCGACCGACAGCGAATGGATATACGCGCTGATCGTCTCATCGCTCGAGGATCCTGCTGTGCGGCCCGGCCCCGATGCATTGCTCAAGGCTGTCTCCAACGCTTTCTCGGTCATCCGAAAGGTGCGCGCAGTCCACGGGATCGCGCAATCGAGTTCGGCCAACATCATCGCGTGCGACGGGCAGAGCCTTGTCGCGACACGTTTCACGTTCGATTTCGGCTGTTTCGATGCACGCACATTACAAGGCAGCACCGAGTTTTTGAGCCAGTGGTATACGCTTGGCCGCGATTATGGACTCCACGATGGCGAATGGAAGCTGACCGGGGGCGCCGCCAAAGCTGATAGCGTAATCGTGGCGAGCGAACCGCTCACCCGCGATGTATCGACATGGGTCGAAGTGCCAGAATATGCCGCGCTTGTCGTCAGGCTTGATGGAGACCGGAGACATGCGCAGCTAGTGGCGCTTGACGTTTGACCTCGATCCTCGCGAGCAAGAATAAAAGCGCAAGCGGCGTCAGCATCATCACATTCACCCCGAATTCCGGAAGTGCCATCTGCACAAATCCGCCGAACGACATCAGGTATAGCACAGCTATCGCGCGTTGCGGCACGCCTGATCGCATCACAAAGATGACGGCCGCAAACAGCATCGCATGATCGTACATGTAGATATATGGGCTGATCAATGCCGTCGCAGTCGCAAGTATCGCGGCCCGATGCAGCCAATCGCCGGTGCGTGACCAGATGCGCCAGACCATGACAATTGCAATCAAGGCAACGGCGGCATGGGCGGTCGCTGCCGCCAATTCAGGAACGCCCAATATCCGCAAGCCAGCATAAAGGCTGGCAATCCGTTGCCACCCCACCAGCCCTTCGGCCGCCAGCGTCCCATAGAGCGGAAGGATGCCAAAAAACCCCTGCCATGCCGGAAGCCCGAAGATCAGTAGCGACGCGATTGCAAGCGCGACGAAGCTTACAATCGCACCGCCGATCGCGCGCCATTCGCGTGCGGCGAGCAATGCGACAGGGATCAGGCATGCAAGCTGTGGCTTGAGCGCGACGCACCCGAAAATCAGCCCGGCGACAAACGGGCGCTTTGGCAGCCAGTATAATCCGAGGATCATCAGCATCGCCGTGAGCGCGCCGTTCTGCCCGATGATCCCGCACACGAGGATCGGCGGAAATGCCAGCGCAGGTGCCACGTAGCCGGGGAATATCCGGTGGATGGTGATCCCCCAGAGCATCAACAACACCGCAATCCACAATGCTGCGGCAACCGAAAAATCGAGCAGGCCGAACGGCGCGATCAGGAAAAGATAAGGCGGAGGATAGGGAAAAGGCATCTGGCCTTCGAAACTTGCCGCACCGGCTGCAACGGCACGGTGCAGCGCCTGATCGTAAGCGCCCGCCGCATCGCCTGCCAGCGTCAGTTTGGCCGCCGCCCAATAGCTGATGAAATCCATGCCATAAGGCCGGATCATGTTTTGCACCGCATAGCTTGCGATCACGACAATCACCGCGACCGCAACATACCACCAGCGGTGCGACAGCGCGATCTTGGGGTCCTGTGACATAGATGGAGGGTGTGGCGGATTGTGGTTAAAAGTTGATGAGCAGGACGAACCTCACCCGGTCTCACATCAGCATCATTGACTACTCAGCCAGTTTTGGCCCGAGCTTCTTGAGCACGATTTGTGTTTCTTCTTTAAATTCGACCGTCACGCGTTCGGCCACCAGCATTTCGTGAACGGCGCGGACGACGCCGTCTTTCCACCAGGCACCAAGCAAATAATCGTCGCAACAAATAAGCCCATTTGCTTTTGTCACGCGAAATGCCTGGGCAAGGTCGCTGACCACGCTTTCATAGGCATGATCTCCATCGACATAAACATAATCGACCGACGCTGGTTCCATGGCGCCCAGCGCCGTGACAGAGTCCGCCCGGTGTATCGCAACCTGACCTGTCAGGATCTCTGACGAAAACCGCTTGGCGACATGTGTGCAAATGTCATCCATTCCGCTTTGCGACATTTTATCGGTACCATACCAGGCGTCGCTCGATTTGTCGGCAGCATCCGATACAAGCCACGGATCGACGAGATGCAAGATTTTGGGTTGCGCTGATTTCAGGATCCGGGCAGAAAAATCGCCTTTCCAAACGCCGATTTCAATCCCGATCGCAGTTTTGGGCAGCATGTCCAATACCCGCTTTCTTGCCACGCTTTCCCCATTTCCCGTCCACTTGAACATCGCTGTCTCCTCACGCGCGATCACCTGATCCGGCGCGGTACTAGCGACGAATAAAGTCACTTCGAAGTTTGTTGTCGCGATGCCGGGGTTACGGGGATTATGGCTGTTGCTCTGGCAATACTGCGGCCATGAAACGCCCAATTTGAAGGTCATGGCCTTCCCAGACGCCAACCCTGGCACCTGCTGCGATTGTCGCCGCATAGACGATCGCGCCAGTGGCCGAAAGGAGCAGCAAAAGTTCGACGTCTGTAAGGCTGTTGCCGAAGAGATGACGGGTAGCGATCACGCTTAACGCCATGATCGCCACCGCGACATATGGCGCTGCAAAATGACGCACCAGGCTGTAAACCGGCAGATCGAGGTGTTGCCGCAGATCGATGACATTGCAAATGCTTGTGTACGCGCAACGGATCACGATCGCCCACGCAACCGCTTGGAGCGAAATATTTACCGCAATGATTGCAGCGACCACGCCGACGGACAAATCCCAGATACTCTGGCGCAGAACAATCCGTCGCTGGTCAAGCGCGATCATCGCTGCAGCAAAATAATAGCTTACCGGGATGATGACGCCCAACAGCGCGAGCGTCTTGACGATCGGCACGCTCGGCAACCACTGGATTCCGAATAACAAAGGCACCGCTTCCTGCGCGACAAGCCCTGTCCCGATCAGCACAGGACACGTGATCGTGGCAATGATTCGCGACAAGCGCAGATACGATGCACGTACGGCAATAGTGTCGGAACCGATCGCTGCCATTTGCGAATTTGCAACGCCGATCAGCGGGATCGACACGACCTGGCCGACAAAATCCGTGAAGCGGTTGGCAACGCGCATGATTCCCAACGCCACTGGTCCAAGGATCAGCGCAGTCAAAAGGTCAAAACATCGCGGTATCAGCTGAGGCAAAAGCGAACCCACCATGATGGCCGCGCCATGTCTGGCAGGCTCTTCGCGGAAAACCGAAGTGCTTAAATGGCGCGGTCGCCAGCGCACCGCGACCCAGACCCATATCGTGCCGAGCGTCGCCTGGATCAACTGCTGCGCGATGAGCGCCTTCGCCCCGAAGCCATCGATCGCCATGCCAAGTGCCACAGCGCCTCCGATCAACGTGCAAATCGTGTTGCGGTAAGCGAGCTGCTTGAACCGGAAATCGTTGCGCAAGATCGCTTCCGCAGTGGATCCCGCCGCAGACAGCAACAATATGGGAGCGCAAAGATATGCCATGATCGTGAGTTCGGGCGAGGTAAAATATTGCCCTGCCGGCCAGGCAGCCAGCACGAATAGCAGAGCCGGCCCGCATGCAAGGATCATGGTGAGCCAAAAGGCATGGTTGCGAATGGCGTCGGTCCGGTTCTGGGGTTGCTGCAACAGCTCGATCTGGCCCCAGCGGGCAAAGCGCAGCCCCAGGTCTAGCCCGATCGCGAGCGTTGCCATCAGCCCAAAGTCTCGCGGGGTGAGAACGCGCGTCAAATATGTGAGCAGGATGAAAAGGGCCAGGAATTGCAGCCCGCTGCCCGCCATCGCCCAAAGCGACGCACGCGCGAGACTGGCGGCAACAGGGTGCTCCAAAGACCGTCGGATCGCCAAGTCGGCTACCGGCGGGTCAAATTGCAAAGAATTGGAAGTCGACCACTCAACATCGGACTGGAAACTCTGGGAATGCGCCTCTTACGCCAATCATACGCGGCCATGGTGTAAATTCCGGCCTAACTTCACCACAGATGATCCAGCCGTATCGATCATCGGTCAAACTTGTAACCCAGTGACTCAACGTCTTTGCGATAAATCCGAGCGACAATATCTACCATTTCAGCGTCATAAAGCTCGCGAAACCCGGGCTTTTCGGTTTTGCGGAGATGCGGCGTTTCGGCAGGTGCATCGATACCGAATCTTTCGCAAAGATGTTGCATTGCGGTCGGAATGGCCTCGAACCGGAACATGTCATCCACAACTTGCAGATCCCGTTCACCTATAAGCCAGAATGTCTGCGGCCAGAAAAAGCGTTCGGCAAGAATCGAAGCACGGAACAGCGGATTGCGCATGCGATAGGTGAATTCCGAAAAACTCAGGTCGCCGATGTGGCGGCGTGCCCAGTCTTGCTGCATCGGCCAATCGGTGCCGTACTTCATAAAATGAAACGATGACGCAAAACGGTCCCATGGATTGCGCACGAAGGCAAATTTATATGCGCCCGGATAAAATTCGGGATAAGCGCGGGCATAGGCGCGATTGGGGGCATGTGTGTCGAATACAGACGGCGCACCCAGCGCGGCGAGAACGGTCGTGCCGGCGGTTTTGGGAATGTGAATGAAAATGGCGCGATGCCTGCGGTTCCAGTCGGTTAGCACCGACCGCCGTTTCAAGGTGTGTTGCCACCACCACAAATGGTACGCATCTCCCAACCCTAGCAGGCGCAGTGGCAGCTTGTTGATCGGCATGAGCCGTGATCCAATCGACTAATTTGATGACACTTGCGCGTCAGGCACCAAACGTCGAAATCTGCCACCAATTCGACATTCAGTACAACGCATTGAAACCTGCATCTTTGCCTCGTTCCGGCTTTCACGTAGAACCGCACCATGGACGATGTCGCATCCCGCTATTTGGTTATCTCGCGAGTCGGATCGCAAAGCCTTCATGCCCATTGGTGCGGCCCAGCAGCGAACCGGGGCTACGACGTGCTCCTTTCGGCTTTCGATCCTGCTGTCGCCGATCCCTGCCAGCCCGGCATCGTGTTCGAGTATCGACCGGGAACCAAGGTGGCCGGCTATGGCGACGTCATGCGAGCCAATGCCGAACTGATTTCGCGCTACGACTATGTCGCATTGTTCGATGACGATCTCATCATTTCGGCAGCAGATATGAAACGGCTGTTCGACATTGCAGCCGAATATCAGCTTAAAATCTCGCAGCCCGCACTTTCGCATGACAGCTATTTTACCTTCGCAGCGTTGCTGCACGATCCCGCGTTCCGTTTGCGCTACGTCAATTATATCGAGATGATGTGTCCGGTATTTCGGGCAGACGTACTGGCTGAGATCAAGCCGCTTTACGAACTTGGGTTCGAAAGCGGGATAGACCTCATCTGGTGCAATCTGGTTTCAACTTCGCCACAGGATTTTGCCGTGATCGACGCCGTGACTGTGTGCCACACGCGGCCGGTCGGTACCTATAAGACGGCCAATGGTTTCACAGGTGGCAAGCGCTACGAAGACGATATTTATGCGCTTTTGGAGAAATTCGATCTCCCGTGGCTCAGTTGCGTACCCTTTGCCGGAATTCGCCACGATGGCACTGTGACCCGCCGCCGCGCTGCGTTCCTCTTGTCGTCGCTCCCGCTCATTTTTGCGGCGGATCGGCGCAGTAACATCCGGGGCCGGGTTCGCAGCATAGCGGTTTACTGGAAACACCTGCTGAGCCGCGCTCCACGAAATGTGCCAGTTCAGATGAACCAGATAGCGTCCTGAATCGGGACCATCATTTAACTGACCAATAATCGTCACGCGTCTGTAACGGCTTTGACGCCGTTCGCGGACTACCGCGCCTACATGTCAATTCACCTTAATTCCGGTTTACCGTCAGGGGTCGACACTATGTCCGATCCCGCTGTCAGTATCGATCCCGCTCGTTCCAAATCGCGGTCGTTCGTGGCTGACGCGGCGCTTTTGCGCGGATTTTCCGGCTCTGAACAGACGCGATTGCATGACCGTAGCTGCGCGCTGCCGGTCGATGCCCGGGGCGATATCGGTTCGGCGCGCACGCGAATCGGCGCATTGTGATTGCGCGGCGGACGATCGACAGGGAGCCCGGACGGTGAACTTGCCATCTCGCTATACCGGGTCGGAATTGGTTGCCCAGCCTGTATCGGCGCTCGCGCTTCAGCTCGGATCCGAAAATGATGGCGACCGGCTCGATCTTCGCCGACTTCTTTCACTGATCCGGCGTCAGTTGCTGGTTATCGCCACGACCATTGCCATCTGCTTGCTACTGGCGTTCCTGATCACGCAAAATACCCAGCGCCGTTACACGGCGGACGCCGATATTCTTCTGCAGCCGAAGATCGACGTGATCACGCCAGGGCCGAGCGATACCGACAACGACCTGCCACGCGGCTCGGAGCAGGTTGAAACCGAGATCCAGTTTATCCAGTCTGATGACCTTGCCTCAAAGGTCTATGATCAACTCGATCTTGCCCGTGAAACTGCCTTTACAGCGCAGACTTTACAGACGGCCTCGCTCGCCAGTCGGTTGGGCCTCGCCACCCAAGCGACCCCGGTCGTCAGTGCAAGCGCACAGCGCAAGGCCGGCATTGGACTTCTGGCACGCAGTGTTGCTGTCAAGCGGATTGGCAATTCCTATGCGTTGCGCTTGAGCGTTACCAACGCCGATCCGGTTCTTGCCGCGAAAATAGCGAATGGTTACGCGACGATCTATTCGGGCAATCAGGTCGCGGCAAAAGTGTCGGCTTCGCAGGACGCTGTGGGGATTTTGCGCCAGCGGATGGAAGAATTGCGGCGCCAGGCGCAGATCGATTTTGGCGCAGTGCAACAATATCGCATTTCCAATAACCTGCAGAGCAAGTCGGGAACCTCGCTGACCGAGCAGGAGATTTCGGCATATAACCAACAGGTCACCGTTGCGCGGGCCGAGGCGACGCATGATGCGGCAAGGTTGGCGCTTGCGCGCAGCGGCAAGGGGCTGGGCGACGCAACGACATCTGCGGTCGTCAATTCGCTGCGCAGCCAGCGCGCTGCCCTGAGCATCCGTGTCGCCGAGCTTTCCGAACGCTACCTCCCCCAGCATCCCGAACTTGTGTTTGCCAAGCAACAGCTTGCAGACCTCGACTCGCAAATCACCGTCGAAGTCAGCCGGGCGGTCACGAACCTGCAAGCCAATGCTGAGGCATCGGCCGCGCGGCTTGCCTCACTGCAAACCAGCCTCGGCGGGGCGACCAGCAAACTCGATATGAACAACCGTGCGCTCATCAACCTCGACGATCTCGAGCGTCGAGCTGCCGCATCTCAGGCGCTTTACGAAAGCTATCTGAACCGGTTCAAGGAAGTCGTTGCAAAATCGGGTGCTGAACAGGCCAACTCACGACTGTTGTCGGCGGCGTCTGTGCCAGCGCAGCCGAGCAGCCCCAATTTCGCGCTCAATATGGCATTGGGACTGGTCCTAGGCGTTTTGCTGGGGACCGCCGGAGCCGTTGCGGTCGAAGGAGCCTATGCGGGCTTTACCACGGGTGAAGACGTCGAACGGCGCTTGCTGGTGCGCTGTGCAGGTTCGGTTCCACTCCTCGAATCGATCGATCCGCATGCAGGATCGCCGATGGAAACCATCGAACTTTACCCAGGCGGCGCGTTCACCGAATCGATTCGCAGCGTGCTTGCTGCCATTCGCCAATCGACAAACAGCCGCAACCAGGTGATCGCCGTTACCTCTGCGATGCCCGACGAGGGCAAGACTACGGTGGCGGCCTGCCTCGCGCGCACTGCAGCGATGGCGCATGAACGTGTCGCCATTATCGACTGCGACGTGGTGCGCCGGAACTTGAGCCTGACATATGGCGCGGTTCCCGGCCTCCCCGGTCTTGGCCTGATTTTCAGAGGCTCGGTGAAGTTCGATGCCGTGCCCCCTTCAGACGCGCTGGGCGGCGCGACGCTGTTTGCCATCACCGAACCATTCGAAGAAGGCGCAAGGCTGCTCGAACAAGGCAAGCTCAACCGGATCATCGCGCAATTGCGCAGCCAGTTCGATCTCATCATCCTCGATTGTGCCCCGGTGCTTCCGATCGCCGAGACGCGCGATATCGTGGCCCTTGCCGACAATGCGATCGTCGTGACCCGGTGGCGTTATACGACCGACCGGATCGTTCGCGCTGCACTCAAGAAATTGCCGTTGCAGGCGCTTGGCGATCTCGGCGTCGTTCTCAATCGCGTCGATCTCCGCAAAAAGCTGCGTTTTGGCGACGGAGACCCCGAGATATTCGCCAAAAGCTACGCCAATTACTACCCCAAGTCAGAACAGTGATGCAAAACGGGGGCGCGACATTCAAGCGAGTGGCAATCATCCACTACTGGCTCGTCGGGATGCGCGGGGGTGAACGTGTTCTCGAACGACTGCTTCAAATGTACCCGCAAGCCGACATTTTTACCCATGTGTACAATCCCGCCGCAGTGTCGCGCGCAATCAGCGACCGGGTAGTGCGCACGACGTTCATCGACAAATTGCCATATGCGCGGCGACATTATCAGAAATATCTGCTGCTGATGCCGCTTGCGCTCGAGCAGATCGATCTTCGTGGGTACGATCTGGTGATCAGCAGCGAATCCGGGCCCGCCAAAGGGGTGATCGCGGCGCCCGACGCATTGCATGTCTGCTATTGCCATTCGCCGATGCGCTATTTGTGGGATCATTATCACGAATATCTCGATGGCGCAGGACCGATTGCGCGTCTGGCGATGCCACCTGTGTTTCACATGATGCGCCAGTGGGATGTGACATCGGCAGCACGGACCGACGCGATTATAGCCAATTCTTCGTTTATCAAGGCACGAATCCGCAGGGCCTGGGGGCGCGATGCGACCGTGGTGCACCCCAACGTTGCCGTCGCCGATTTCAACATCGCTCCAGAGGTGGGTCCGGGCTATCTGTGGGTGAGCCAGCTGCGGCCGTACAAACATGCGATGCTGGCAGTGGAATCGTTCAATCGGCTGGGGTTGCCGCTGACGATCGTCGGCGACGGGCCGCAAGCAAGCGCACTTCACAAACGCGCAAAGGCCAACATCTCGTTCAGGCCGCGGCTGAGTTACGCCGAACTGAAAAAAGCCTATGCAACGTGCCGCGGACTCGTCTTCACGCCCGAGGAGGATTTCGGGATCGTGCCCGTCGAAGCCAATGCGAGCGGACGACCGGTTGTGGCGTTCGGTCGAGGCGGCGTCACCGATTCGATCGTTCCTGAGGAAACCGGCATGTTCTTTGGCGAACAGACGCCCGACGCGCTTTGCGAAGCTGTCGAGAGGTTCGAACACTGGCTCCCCGATTTCGACCCCCAACGCGCCATTGTGAACGCAGCGCGGTTTTCGCCTGAATGTTTCGATGCCGGGTTTCGCGCAGCCGTGGCGGCGGCGCACTGAGGCTTGATATGACGATTACCATTTTCGGGGTGATGATTGCCGTGATCGGCGGTTATCTCATGCTGCGTGCCTCGACGCTGGCGATGCTTTTGTTTGTCATGCTGACGACGCTGATGGGCGGATCCGCCGCATTCCAGCTGAGCACCGGATCGTCGATCCTGCCGTCGATCTTTGCAGTCCTTCTGCTGGCGACGCGCTGTATGTTGCCATCGCATCGGCCGCCGGGACGTTTTCGCACGGCAGCAAGCGCCAACCTTCCCCTTCTGTTGTTCACAGCTTATGGTATGGCGGGCGCGATCATCCTGCCGTTCATCTTTGCTGGTGCGCTCGACGTAGCGCCCCTGCGACCGGTTCGGACCCCCGATCCCTTTGCGACCGTGCCCTTGTCGTTCACGCCGCAGAATTTAACCTCGGCGGGCTATCTGTTTACGACGATGCTCGGTGCCGTTTGTGCGTTTGTTGCGGTACAAAGCGTCAGGGCCGAACATCGTTTGGCCAAAATCGCATCGATCATCGGCTTAATGCACGCAAGTCTGGGGTTCCTGGGCATCTTTGCCGCAAATTCGTCTTTTTCAGTGGTCTTCCGGTTTTTTCGCAACGCGCTGTACAATCAGGTCGACCAGGATGTCGGCGGATTCGCCCGAATGAACGGCATCATGGCCGAGCCGTCGAGCTTTGCCGGTTTCGGCCTCATCTACTTTGTGTTCAACATGGAATTATGGTTGCGTGACATCAACCGGCAAATGACGGGCATCGCTGCCCTGTTCCTGCTGGCGGCGCTCGTCGTGTCAACTTCGACAACTGCCTATATCGGGATCGCAGGCTATGCCGCCATCCTCGCTTTGCGCCAGTTGTTTGCGCCAAAAACAATTGGCCTGTCCAAGATGATCACCATCGGGCTGACCGTGCTGAGCGCGATCGGTGCGCTGATCATCATTGCATTGCTACAGCCCGAAGTTTTTCGCCTGATCGAGCGCATTTATTCGTCGATGATCGTCAACAAATCCGAATCCGAATCGGCGCTGGTGCGGATGATGTGGGCGCGCCAGGGCGTCGAGGCTTTCTGGGTTTCGGGCGGATTGGGCGTCGGCGTCGGCAGCTTTCGTTCATCGAGTTTGGGCACCGCGATCCTTGGCTCGATGGGTGTTGTCGGGATCGTCACTTACGGCCTGCACATCTTGCGCATCCTGCAACCGTTGCGCCGGACAGACCCTGTCACGCCAGATGCTTCGCGGCTTGCCGTTGGAGCCGCGGCCAGCTGGACGGTCGTTGCGATGTCGGTCCCAGCGTTTGTCGCAGCTCCCTCTCCCGATCCGGGGCTGACCTGGGGGATTTTGAGCGGCATTGCACTGGGTTTGCGCGCATTGCCTGCCGAAAGACGTGTCGAACATCCGCAGGCCTGGCCACGACCCATCCTTCAGGGATCGCGCTGATGCGGTTGTTCGGGGTGCCCGTGCCACCGGAGCTGAACGAGGCTGTTACCGCCTGTCGGGATCACTTCCGTCTGGCGATCGCCCTCAGCGCGCTGGTGAACATTCTGTATCTTTCGCCGACCATTTACATGATCCAGGTTTATGATCGGGCTGTCCCGACAAGCGGAGTCATCACCTTGCTCTGGCTGACGATTGTCGTCGTGTGTGCGTTGGCGACGCTTTCAGTGCTTGATGCGGCGCGAACGCGCGTCATGCTGCGCGCAAGCCTGCGGCTCGATAACCGGCTGAGTTCGGCAATCCTCAATTGCACTTTGGCACAGCGTTCAGGGCCAGCATCGCAGGCCGCAATGCGCGAATTCGATATCCTGCGCGCTTCGGTCGCCGGGGCCCCTGCTATCGCCATGTTCGATATCGTCTGGACGCCCGTTTACCTGATCGTGGCGTTCCTCCTGCATCCAGCCATAGGGGCGCTCGCACTGTTTGCCTCGGGTCTTTTGTTGGCGACGGCCATCGCCAATCAACGTGCAAATCGCAAAAGCGAAGCTGCGGCGTTGCAAGCCATGACCTGGGCTTACGCAGCGCAGGAACGGATTGCGCATCGCGCCGAACTTATCCGCGCGCTCGGCATGCGCCGTGCGGTAATCGATCGCCTGACAACCGAACGGCAGCGCGCCTTGCAGCTCGCAACGCAACAGCAGTTCGTCAATGGGCGTTACACTTACGTGGCCAAATTCGTCAGACTGGTGCTCCAATCTGTTGCACTTGGTCTCGGCGCATGGCTTGCGATCAACAACCAGATCTCGATCGGGAGCATTATCGCCGCATCGGTGCTTATCAATCGCGCGCTTCAGCCGATCGAGTTGCTGGTCGGCAGCTGGGCCAACATCGGCCAGGCGCGGCATGCGCTGGTGACGCTTGGCAAACTTTTGTCGAGCGGATCGAACGCAGGCGCCGCACAGTTTAATCTGCCTCGCCCGCGCGGTATCCTCACTGTCGAGGGGATCGCCGTGAAATCTCCGTTGACGGACGGCAATATGCTCCTTGCCGATATCAGCTTCGATGTCGAAGAGGGTGCGTTTATCGGCGTTATCGGGCCATCGGGGGCGGGCAAAACGACCCTGATGCGCGTGCTCGCCAATGCGCTGCCAGCAGATTCGGGAACGGTGCGGATCGACGGGTCGGACATGCGCGACTGGGATGCCGAGCGGTTGGCGCAGCACATTGGCTATATTCCGCAAGAAGCGGGCCTGTTGCCGGGGACAATCGCTGAAAACATTGCGCGCTTTGCCGTGTCACGCGGCGAATCGTCTGAAACGGTCACGCAGAATGTGCTTGCAGCGGCGCATGCTGCTGGCGTTCATGACATGATCACGCGGCTTCCCGGAGGATATGATCGGCCGATCGGCTGGGGGGACGAAGGCCTTTCCACAGGGCAGCGACGCCGCATCGCACTTGCCCGTGCGCTTTACGGAAATCCGTCATTGCTGATCCTCGACGAACCCAATGCCGGGCTAGACGCCGAAGGCGACAGGGCACTCACGCAGGCAATCGCACATGCCCGGTCGCGTGGCACCACGGTGCTGATGGTCGGCCACAGCGCGGCCTTGTTGAGTGGCGTGTCGCGGCTGTTGCTGCTTGTCGGTGGTAAGGTGGCCATGTTCGGCGACAATCACGATGTTCTGGCAGCGCTGCAAAAAGGCAGCGGCAAGCCCGCACTTGCCACTGCGGAAGCCCGATGATGAACACAGACGAACGCCATCTGCCGGTTGTGAAAGCGCCATCTTCGCTTGTTGCCGACGACGTGCGACGGGAGGCGCGAATTGCCATCCTGTTCGGCGGCGTGTTTTTCGGGGGATTTTTGCTGTGGGCCGCGCTGACGCCGCTCGATGCTGGGGCCTATGCGACAGGTGTGGTCGAAGTTGCCGGCAATCGTCAGGCCGTCCAGCACCGCGAAGGCGGGACAGTCGCAGCGCTGTTTGTCGCAGACAATCAGGAGGTCCGGAAGGGGGATGCGTTGCTGCGGATCGCCAGCAGCGATATTGCCGCAGAAGAACGCGGCCTTGCGAGCGAATATGTCATGCTGGTTGCCCAGAATGCGCGGTTGTTTGCCGAACAAAAGGGCAGCGGAACCATCGAAACGCCGCCTGAGTTTGCGACGCTGGCACCCGCAGACCGGCAACTTGCAACCGATGCCCTGGCAACGCAATCGGCAGTCTTGCGCGTTCGGCGGTCGGCGGTCGGCGCACAAAAGTCGGTGCTCGATCAGCGCGCTGCACAATCGCGCGCGCAAATCGGTGGCATCGCTATGCAGCGCACCGCCAATCGCGAACAGCGCCGAACAATAGCCGAAGAGTTGGCAGGGCTCCAGACGCTTGCCGACAAAGGCTATGTTACAAAGACGCGGCTCCGCGCGCTTGAGCGGGCGGCTGCAGGACTTGATGGCGACTATGGATCGCAAGCGGCCGACATTGCGCGCGCGAACGAAGCCATCGGCGAACAGACAATGCAGGCCAAGCTGCTCGAGCGCGATATCTTGAAGGACGTAAACAACGAGATTCGCGACGTCGCGCTGCGATTGAACGAACTTCGACCGCGGCTGTCTGCGGTCCGCGAACAGCTTGCGCGATCAATCGTGCGAGCGCCAGAATCGGGGCGCGTCGTGGGGCTGTCGGTCTTCACGGTCGGCGGCGTTGTTGCCCCCGGTCAGATGGTGATGGAAATCGTGCCGCAGGATCGTGCGCTTGTGATCAAAGCGCGGATCGCGCCCGACGATGCCGATGACGTGAGGAGCGGTATGTCGACACAAGTTCGTTTTCCGTCGATCCGTGACCCCAATTCGCCGCCGGTCACAGGGCAGTTGGTGTCGATGTCTGCCGACAGCTTGACCGATCAGCGAACCGGCGCGCGGTATTTCGAAGGCGAGGTGCGGGTGCCCGAAAATGAATTGCGGCGGATCGCAACCGTTCCGGCGCAAGGTTCGCCGATCCGGCCAGGCTTGCCAGCCGAAGTTCTGATCCCGCTCGCCAAGCGAACGGTCCTTCAATATCTGATTGAGCCGTTAACGCAGTCATTTTGGCGTTCGGGGCGGGAGCATTGAGCAATCTGCGGGGCTCAAATTCGACGTCGCGAACGTCCCAGCAGTGTAACATCGTCGCGCTAGATCAACATAACCTCAGAACGGATCACCCCGAGGCGATCATGGTCTCGACTATAGTTGAAGCCTGATTCACGGCTTTAGGAAGACGGACCCAGTGTTTCACACCTTAGCATTTGTCCCGCGGCCATGATTATTTCCGATCGCCATGCCTTTGCGTTTGTGCATATCCCCAAATGCGCAGGAACGTCGGTGCGCAAAGCCCTCCAGCCGATCGACGCCACGAACGGCCGTTTCGGCAGCATCGGAATGCATCCCCAAATGGGCACAATCAACTTTGCGCACATTACGCTGGCCGATCTCTCCCGCTATTTTCCTGAACACTATGGCAAGGTTGCGAAATATCATTCAGTCGCCATCGTTCGCGATCCTGTGGACCGTTTTTTTTCTGCGATGTTCCAAAGACTGCGCGAATTCGGTGGCTATCAACAGTCCGAAATTACCGGCAAGGTCCTGGAACGTGAGTCCAATCTGGTCATCGCTGGCTTGACCGCCGCTGGCAGTCGCCTCCCCCTCGAATATGTTCATTTCAACCGGCAGACGGATTATATCTTCCACGGGGGCCAGCGCATCGTTGCAGAAACCTTCGCGCTCGATCGCTTGCCCGAGGCAGCAACTTGTATCGAAACATGGACCGGGGTCCGGCTCGATGCCAGTTCGCCTGAAAACCGCACCGTGGCGTTGCGCGCCGGACCGATGGCACCGATCGTGCAATCGCTACGCAGGCCATATGCGGCGCTCGTGCCGCAAGCTACCCGCGATGCGGTTCGCACCCGCCTGACGAAATTGGGCGTCTATGGCGAAGTTGAAAAGCGCCAGTTCCTCGTCCAGGGCGGACAGATTGATCGGTTTATTCGCGACTATTATGCCGATGATTTCGACCTTCATGCAGCTGCGTCAGCACGATGAACGCATGATTGCGTCGCAAGCTCCTCTCACCATTGCCATCGTCGTCGCCAGTCTTGGCCGATCGCAGCGGCTTGGTGAACTGCTCGATGAATTGGCACTGCAAAGCTGCCCGCCGCAATGCGTCGTTCTGGCCGTAACCGACCGTGCGGATTTGCCCGACAATGTGGCGCGGCACCGCAATGTGGAGGTTGTCCTCGCGCCCAAGGGCTCGTGCGTTCAGCGCAATCGTGCGCTCGACCTTGCACAGCATCGCCACGACATCGTGTTTTTCTGCGACGACGATTATGTTCCGTCGCGATTTGCAATCGAACGCATCACCCGGTTGTTCGCCGCTCATCCCGACATTGCAGGGGCGACCGGCCATTTGCTCGCCGATGGTGTAAACGGCCCAGGGATTGCTTCGGGAGAAGCGCGTGCGATGCTCGCAGATTATGACAGGCGCGTGGCAGCGCCCGCAGTCCCGTTTCGAGATCTCGATGGTCTGTATGGATGCAACATGGCATTCCGGACCGATCGCATCGGCGATATACGGTTCGACGAGCGACTGCGGTTGTATGGATGGCAAGAGGATATTGACTTTTCAGCGCGGGTGCAGCCGCAAGGGCGCATCGTGAAGACATTTGCATTTGCCGGGGTTCATTGCGGCCTGAAAGCGGGCCGGTCGTCGGGTGTGCGACTTGGCTATTCGCAAGTCGTCAACCCTTGGTATCTTGTTCAAAAGGGCACGATGCGTTGGCGCTTTGCAATCAATATCACGACCCGGAATGTCTGGGCTAATCATATCAGGGCGTGGAGCGCGGAGCCCTGGGTCGACCGGATCGGCCGGGTCCGCGGGAATTGGATTGGACTGTTCGACGTGCTCCGGCTCAGATTGACACCGGAACGTGTCGAAACGCTTTAACGTGGTCAGGGTGCAACACCCGATTGTCAAACCGGCATGACGTCGTCACGCGTCGCGCGTGCTGCGCTGTGGGCGGTCGCGGGCGGCACAAGCCAGCATCTGATCACCTTTGGGCTGCTTCTGTATCTTGCGCGGGTGCTCGATCCGCGCGATTTCGGACTCATGGCCATGGTCAGCATCGGGCTGGAACTTGGCATGCAAATCGTGCGCTGGGGGCAGGTCGAACTGCTGCAACAAGATCGACACCAGAGCGATGACCGGCGCAATCAGGCACTGCGCACATCGTTGGTCGTTGCGATGGTCTTTGCATCTGCGTTCGTCGTCGCCGCAGAACCGATTGCCCGGGCCTATTCCTCGGATGAACTTGCCACGATGTTTTACCTGTGCGCGCCGATTTTCATTTTTACGGCATTTCACGCTGCTGCCGATAGCATCATGCGCAGCGAATTCCGGTTCCGCAAGCTTGCCTATCGCGGCAGCATTGCGGCCATCCTTGGCGGCACGGTTGCGATCGCCTTGGCTGCGACCGGGTTCGGTGCGCTTGCGCTTGCAGGACAGCGCTTCATCCAGGCAGGCGTATCTGCCATATGGGTCTGGTCCTCAATTTCGTGGCGCCCGAGCGTCACCCTTGCATCACCGGTTTCCTTTTCCTTCGTGCGCGAAGGGGCACAGACGATGATCGGCGCGATCTTGCCAACGCTGGTCCCGCGGTCGATCGATCTGTGTATTTCGCTCGTGCTGGGGCCAACGCAATTGGGCCTTTACAAGATCGCCTTTCGCATTTTCGAATTTGCAGCGCATCTGGCTGTGATGCCATTGGTCGCCGTGGCCGGGGCGCAATTGGCAAAATGCGCAAACGATCTGGCCAGCTTGCGCCAATCTTACCTGCGGTTCACACAGGTCAGCGCATCGCTTTTATGTCCAGCAATGATCGGGTTTGCCATCGTCGCCCCCGAAGCCGTCACCCTTTTGTTCGGCCCCAAATGGGAAGCGGCCGTGCCGCTGGTGCAGATGGTCAGCATATTGGCGCTCAGTGCGCCCCCCAATTATTTTTTCCCGGCAGCGATGATTGCGATTGGGCAAGGCCGATTGGTCGTTCGTCAAGGCGTATTGCAATTGATCGTGGGGCTTGGGCTTGCCGCGATCGCGGTGCAATATTCGCTCGCCGCAATTTTGCTGACGCAAATATTCCGCGGGTATTTGCTGACAGCGTATAATTTTCTGGAACTTCGAAACCATGCCGGGTTGCGGTTTCGTGCTGTCGCGCAAAACATGGCGCCGCCCTATGTCGCGACACTGGTGATGAGCGTGGTAATGATCGGGCTACGCCTTTGTCTTCCGGATGGTACGCCGCTCGGATTGGTTGTGATCGTCACGCTTGCGGGGGGGCTGACCTATGTTGCAACGATATTTCTAGGTGTCCGCTTACGTGTCTGGCCAGACTATATGTCGGTGATCGCACCATGGGTGCCGGCGCGGCTACGAGGTCTGCTGCGCCTCGTTGGTTAAATTGCGCATTCACGATCACGGCGAGCAATCTGCTGGACAATATGATCTCCGCCAAAGTCATAGCCCAGCAGATCGATGTCCTCCCGATAAAATTCCGCAACAATGTCACGCATCCGGTTGGTATAGACGGTTTTGTAATCGACCGCGTCTCCGGCCGTTCGGTTTTGGTGCGGCAATGCCGTGTCTTGTACACTCATCGCCCGACACACCGCGCCAAAATCGTCGTCGAGATTTTCGAAAAAACCCACGAAATCGACGCATTGATAACCGTAAACCGGCGAGTGCAAAAATCGAGACTGCGGTATGATATGCAGCGACCCGGCAATTTCGGGCACGCGCAATCCCGCTTCGACAAACTGTTCGAAACTGGCCAAACAATCGCGATGGGCATCACGCCACTGCGCATCTGCGCGGTTCATTCCGCCTTTGACAAGGAAGCGGTAAGCCGAATGCAGCCGATCCCACGGATTGCGCACGAAAGTAAAAATGAAGCTTTCGCGAACAAAGCGTGGGCTGAACGCCAGCTCATATTCGCGCATCGGAAGATGGCCGCACCCCAAATTGCCATAGAGCGATCTGGTAATCGATACCCCGCTTGCCTTTGGAATATGGATGAAAATTGACCGCGTCCGTTCGAATTGCTGCAGCGAGTAACCTGTGCGGTTCTGCGATCGGCGCATGACTTGCAGCCTGAGCATATGGCGCGGGTGACGGACAAGATACCCCAGTTGCCGAAGCCGGAGCGCACGCGAAAATTCGGCTGTCATGCTGACGAACGCTGCGTTGTCAGAATCGCGTCGAAGGTCGCACGCCATGCCATCGCGACCGAAGCCGGGTGAAAGCGTTCGATCGATCGCGCAAGCGCCACAAGCCGAACACGCTTCTCATCGCCAGACATATCGGCCAGCGCCGTCATTCCAGCGGTGATCGAAGCTTCGTCGAGCGGATCGACGCGGACGGCGGCCTCGCCGGCCACTTCGAAAAGCACGCCCTCGGCACCGATAAGCGGCACCAGCCCCCGCGCGATCGCTTCGGCAACGGGCATTCCGAACCCCTCGAGCAGACTCGCCAGGACAAAGCCGCACGCGTTGCCATACAGCCAGCTCAGTTCGGCATCGCTGACATACGGCAGTAAGATCACGCCATCAGTGCTGCGTGCGGCAGCCTCGACGCGTTCGAACCCGGGTTCGGGGCCGCCGCAGATCACGTATCGGAAGCCGCGGGCGGCCAGGCCGCTGCGCGCGAACGCGGCAATGCAACGGCGCTGGTTCTTCCGGTCGCCGATGCTGCCGACTGTCAGAAGAAACGGGCCGTCGACTTGCGGCAGCGCGATCGGTTCGGCGGAAGCAATCCCGGTGCGGATCGTAGGGTAAACCACGTGCGTTCGTGCAAGATCTATGGCGGGATAATGGGATTTAAAGGCATCGCGCGTGGCTTCGCTGATAAAGATCATGTGCGGGCCGATCGTTTCGCACAGCGAATAAATATGCCGGTAAATGTGCCCGATCCTTGGCGCGAACAGCTCAGGGTTCGAAACCGGGCCTAAATCGTGACATTGAACTGCATCGCAGCTTCGCAGGATCGTTGTCGGCACGGTAAACGGATCGAGGTGGAGAAGCGGGCGGCGGGGGCTTCGGCGCGGCAGCCAGCCGGCCTTCCCCGGCCCGGTTTGGCCAACAACCTGCCAATGCTGCAAGCGGCCGATAACGCGCGCATAAAGACCATTCGGCGGCGTAGCGCGTGCCAGGTGCCAGTAATAGACATCGCCAAGCGGCAGGTTATCCAGCGCAAGCAAATCGCGCCCGATAAAATATTTTCCAGTGCGGTTGTGGAGGGCCAGCGAAAAATCGACGTCGAGGCGGTCTTCACTTGTCGGCAGCGCGTTGGTCATTCGAATGGAACAATCAGCCGCATCTTGCCGGCAAAGGCGCGAAGGAAAGTCGAATATATGCGCTGATAATAAGGCCGCAGCCGGCTCTTGTAGCTTTGCAGCACGCTGCGCCTGGTCCAGATCTGTTGATCGGCACGCTGGTCGCCCATGTTACTTTTCAAAAATCCAGTGGATCGATTTGCGGTCATGATCTGGTCCTGGATGACGAGCGCAGGAATGAACTGGTAGACATCGATCCCTGAGAACGACCGGCGGTTGGGGAAAAACATTTCGATATCGATGGCGTTGCGGAAACGCGGGGCAGCATCGAGCAGAAACTTTGCGCTGCGGCGATCAACGACATAGCCGGCTGTGCCGCCATGGTCTGTCATCATCTTATGTACGCCGTAATGCGCAATTGTCTGGCGCGGGCGGACGGCGAAGGTCGTAAAGCTGCCAAACCCTTCGAGCCGGACGATCGATGGCGCATCGTCTGGAAAATCGAGCTTGGAAAGGCACTGTACGATGTGCGGAGATACATGGATGTCGTCTTCGCACACGAGCAGCCGATCGGCATCGGATGCCAGGAACGTGCGCCAGCAATCGACATGGCTGAGCAGGCACCCGAATTCGGCCGGACGCAGGTTCATTTCGCTGAGACATTCGAAAAAGCCGAGATCGGCCTGAGCCAGATCGCTGCCCAGAATGGCATCGCGAATCGTAAAGTCGAGGCCAAGATCGCGCAAAAGGATTTCCATGCGACCCCGCCGCTCCCGGTCGCGCGGCAGGTTGATCACATAACAATGCGTCTTCGTATCGTTCGTCATGCGTCAAGATGCCCTGCTCGGGATTCTCCTGCCAGCGCCATGTTACAGAATGAAGGAGGCTGAGGCGTCGCGCGTCAAAGCATCTTGATCCGGCTCCGCAACCGCTCGACCGCCGGATCGATAACCCGTGCGCAAATGGAGCCAAGTGCGACGGTCATGGCCAGTCCTGCAACAAAGATCAGCGGCCCGCTTTTTGTCGTCACGCCATAAAGCAAAATGCCGGCAAGCAGCCCCATTTGGAGATGGAGGAGGTAAATCGGGTAGCTGAATTCGCCAATAGCCTTGTCGATCCTGCGCCACTTCGGCGTGGCCCGGGTTTCGAACAGCGCAACGACGATGATCGCCGAGGCGATGATGTTCAGCCAATTGCCGAACATCGCCAGCCACCGCCATCCCGTCACCGACAGCGCCGTCAGAATGATGCCATAAAGCACCCAGCGTCCGACCACGAGCAGACGGGCGTCGCCGAGCCGACACTGGTGCAGCCACGCACTCACCTCGGCCTGATAATGCCACGCCAGCGCCCCGATCGAAAAGGGAAGCGCCCCTGCCGGTATCGATGAGTAGAGATATTCGCCGCCTTCGGGGTAGATTTGCCGGACAATGGCGACATAAGCGAGGCTCAAAACCAGCCAAACGCCTGTGCGTAAACGCGTTCGTGACGCACCGAGCCCGATGGCGATATAATAGACTATCTCAACCGTCAGTGCCCAGGCGAGGGGAACGAGGCGTGGCTTTTCATCCTTGGGCAGCCAGTTCAGGAACACCATCGAGACATTCTGAACCCAATCCTCGAAATTATCGGGAATTCCGATCACCTTGTGGAATAGTGCCACGTTCTCGGTGCCGACAAACAGGATAACGGCGATGGTCACGGCCAGCGCAAACCAGTAGCTCGGTA
>JANPIQ010000083.1:0-3548 GCA_031425075.1 Sphingomonadales bacterium | reverse complement strand
GTCGCGGTCACGGGGCCGCAGGCGGTCGAACTGCTATGGGACGACGGCAGGCGCGCTAAAGTCGATCTCAGCGCAACGATCGCTATCCACCCGGCGCTGACACCCTTGCAAGATCGTGACATTTTTGCCGAGGCAGCGGTCTCTCCCGATGGCTGGTCGATCGAGTGGCCGGGCGATTTCGATTTCGGGACTGCGCAGTTGCGTCGCTGGGCAGACGAACAGGCGGGCGAAACAATGGCTGCTGCTGCGTTCCGGAAATGGATCGACGCACACCACCTCACGCTCGATGCTGCGGCGGCGGCGCTCGGCCTGTCACGTCGGACGATCGCGTACTATCTGTCGGGCGAACAGCCAATTCCCAAGACCGTCATGCTGGCGACGCTTGGCTATGAACGAATGAAGGCCGCTTGACGCCTACTTCCCCATCAACACCCGCACGTCATCTCCTTCATACGCCTTCACGCTCGCCTCAAGCACCGTCACGCCCGCAAGCGCGGCGTTGAACGTCGCCATGTGCGGGGCTTTGAAGTGCGCTTCCAACGCCGCGCGGTCGCGCCAGCGTTCGGAGATGATCATGGTGTCGGGATCGAGGACGTCGCGGGCATAGCCATAATATTCGCAACCATCTTCGGCGCAGGTCGCCGCGATTTGCGCCGCCATGGCCTCGCTCAGGCTGTCGATTGCGCCTGATGCCATCTTCACATGGCCCATCACGATCACTCTGCTCATGGTCGGTCCTCTCCATTTACCTTGACGCAGTTGCGCAAGTGCGGTGCCGGTGATAGGCGCGCCGCTCACTTGCGGTGCATGACGCCGCCGACCCCATTTCGCAAGAGTGTGCCGAATGCTGATCTCTCCCGCTTATGCCCAGGCCGCAGGGGCCGCGCCCGCATCGGGTGGTGCTGCTGGTTTTTTCATCCAGATGGTTCCGCTGATCCTGATCTTCGTGATCTTCTGGTTCCTGCTCATCCGCCCGCAACAGCAGCGTGCCAAGGCGCACCGCGCAATGATCGATGCAGTCAAAAAGGGCGATAACGTCGTTACCGGCGGCGGGCTGATCGGCAAGGTAACCAAGGTCGAAGATGACAAGGTCGAGGTCGAGATTGCCACAGGGGTCAAGGTGAAGGTCGTCAAGGCGACATTGGCCGACATCACGCCGCTCGGCAGCGGCAAGCCCGCTAACGACTGATTGCATTGATGCTACTGCTCGATTTCCCGCGCTGGAAAGTGTGGCTCGTTTTGATCGCGACGATCACCGCGATGGCGATGGCGATCCCTTCGATCCTTCCCGCCGATATCCGCGCGAAACTGCCCGCGCAGATGCAGACGACCAAGATCAACCTTGGCCTCGATCTTGCGGGTGGGTCTGAACTGCTGCTCGAAGCTGCGACCGGCGATGTCGCCAAACAGCGCATTGAGCGGATGGAAGAGGCGATCCGCACCGAAGTGCGGCGTTCCGAACCGCGGATCGAGATCGGCGACATTTCGACGGCAGGCGGAGTGCTGTCGTTCATGGTGCGCAATGGCGACGATGTCGACAAAGCGGTCGAACTTGCGCGCGGGTTGACCAACGGCATTGGCGTGACCGGCCAGCGCGACTGGAACGTCGCGGTGCGCGATGGTTCGACGATCGTGATGACGCCTACCGCCGCAGGGCTGTCCGATGAGGTCAATAAGGCGATGGAAACCGCGCGGCAGGTTGTTGCCAAGCGGATCGACCCCGATGGCACGCGCGAAGTTTCGGTGACCCGCCAGGGGGCGAACCGCATCCAGGTGCAGGTGCCGGGATTGACCGATCCCGAACGATTAAAGGCATTGCTCGGCAAGACCGCAAAACTCGAATTCAAGCTTGTCGACCTAACTGCCGATCCTTCGGCTATCGCGCAGGGAATCGCGCCTCCGGGCAGCCAGATCCTGCCCTATCCCGACAATCCCGGCGGTGCGCCGGTGATTGCAGTGCAGCGGCGTGTGATGGTGTCGGGCGACCAGTTGATCGATGCGTCGCAAGGTTATGACCAACAGACCAATGCGCCGATCGTCAACATTCGCTTCGACGGGCAGGGCGGGAGACGCTTTGCGCGGACGACGCAGGAAAACACCGGCAAGCCATTTGCGATCATCCTCGATGACTCGGTGATTTCCGCCCCCAATATCAACGAACCGATCCTTGGTGGGCAGGCGCAAATTTCAGGCAATTTCACCGTCGAAAGTGCGAATGAACTTGCGGTATCACTGCGCTCGGGCAAACTGCCGGTTGCACTGACCGTGGTGGACGAACGGTCGGTTGGCCCCGATCTGGGACGCGATTCGATCCGCAGTGGCGTGACGGCAGGCATCGTCGCAACGCTCGCGCTGATCGCGTTCATGATGTTCACCTATCTGCGTTTCGGAGTGTTCACGACGATTGCGCTGGTGGTCAACGCCATCATGGTGCTGGGTGTCATGGCGCTGTTTAACGGTACACTGACGCTGCCCGGGATTGCCGGGTTCGTGCTGACCATCGGCGCTGCGGTCGACGCCAATGTGCTGATCAACGAGCGCATCCGCGAGGAAATTGCGCGTGGACGGCCAACGCTCCAAGCCGTCGAGTTCGGGTATAAGGAGGCACAGAGCGCGATTTTCGATGCGAATATCACAAACGTGATTTCTGCAGTGATCATGTTCTGGTTCGGCTCGGGCCCCATCCGCGGTTTTGCCGTGGTGCTTGCGATCGGGATCGTGACATCGGTGTTTACAGGCGTAACGCTGACGCGGCTGATGGTGGCGCTTTATCTCAAGCGCGCCCGCCCCAAGACATTGAACTTATGACACGACTTCACTTCGTCATTGTGAGCCCGATTGCCTTGCCGGCGCTCCGGATAAACCGCAGTTTTGCCGCAGCGTGGCAATCCACCGCGCGGCTCATAAATTGCCGCGTCGCTTTGCTCCTCGCAATGACGCGAAAGGCCTGACATGCGCCCGCTCAAACTCGTTCCCGACAATACCAACGTGAAATTCCTTTCGATCCGCTGGCCGATGCTGGCGCTGTCGGTGATCCTGATGATCGCATCGATTGCGCTGGTCGCAACGCGCGGGCTCAATTGGGGAGCCGATTTTTCGGGAGGCCAGTCGATCCGCGTGTCGTTCGCGCAATCCCCCGATGTCGAACAATTGCGCGACCAAATCGAGGCATTGGGTGTCGGCGATGTCAGCTTGCAGGAATCGGGCGATGGCAAACAGGTCACCATCCGCATCCCATTGGGCGGCACGGGCAGCAACCCTATCGGGCAATGCTATGGTTCGAACCCTGTCCAGGCGAAGGAGGCGAACCTTGGTGCCGCAAACGCGACAACATCGAAAGTTCGCGCCGAAATCACCAAAGCGTACCCTGGCGTCACTTTCGGTTCGGTCGAATCGGTATCGGGCAAGGTCGGATGCGAGCTGTTCAGCACCGGCAGCATCGCGCTCAGCCTCGCGTTGCTGGGGATCGCTGTGTATATCTGGTTCCGTTTCGAATGGCAGTTCGGCGTCGGCGCGCTGTTCGCGCTGTTCCACGACGTCGCGCTGAC
>JANPIQ010000082.1:0-1971 GCA_031425075.1 Sphingomonadales bacterium | reverse complement strand
CAGCATGATCAGGCCCGGCACGATGAACGCGCCATAGGGGACTCCGCCAATTTCAGTCATCCGGCTGCCGATCGCCGATCCGAACACGACGAAATAGAGCGATGTGGTGATGACAGGCGTCAGCAGCCCGGTGAGCAGCGTCCGCCTGAACCTGGCAAGCTCGAAGGTGTAAATCGCCCACACCCCTTGTGCGTTGAACCGGGTCATGCCGCGTCACTCTTGTCATGTACCAGCGACACGAAAATATCCTCGAGCGAACTTTGCGCGGTGTTGAGATCCTTGAACCCGATCCCGGCTGTATCGAGAGCGCGGAGTAGTGCGGGCACATCGTTATGATCGGCGGTCGCATCGAATTCATATTGCAGCGCATGGCCATCGTCGTGGAGCGTCAGCGGCCATGCGGTGAGTGCATCAGGGATATCGCCGAGCGGTTCGGCAAGGCTCAGCGTCAGCGTTTTGCGGCCGAGCTTGGTCATCAGCGCGGCCTTGTCCTCGACGAGGATCAGTTCGCCCTTGCTGATGATGCCGACGCGATCCGCCATTTCTTCGGCCTCTTCGATGTAATGTGTTGTCAGCACGATCGTGACGCCAGTGTCGCGCAAGCGCCGCACCAATGCCCACATATCGCGGCGCAGTTCGACATCGACGCCGGCAGTGGGTTCATCGAGGAACAGGATTTGCGGCTCGTGGCTCAATGCCTTGGCAATCATCACGCGGCGCTTCATCCCGCCAGACAGTTCCTGGATCTTGCTGTCGCGCTTGTCCCAAAGCGACAGGTCGCGGAGCAATTGTTCGATGAACGCGGCGTTTCGCGATTTGCCGAATAGACCTCGGCTGAAACTGACCGTGGCCAACACGGTTTCAAACGAGTCAGTGAAGAGTTCCTGCGGCACGAGGCCGATCGCGGTGCGCGCGGCGCGATAATTGCGCGTGATGTCATGCCCATCGACGGTGATTGTTCCGCCGCTTGGCGTCACTAATCCGCACACGATGCTGATCAGCGTCGTCTTGCCCGCGCCATTGGGGCCGAGGAGCGCGAAGATCTCACCGCGCGCAATCTCAAGACTCACCGGCTTGAGCGCCTCATGCCCCGAGGCATAGGTCTTGGTCAGACCCGATATGGACACTGCGGCAGGCATGGCACGCCCGTAGCGCGCCGCGCCTGCCGCGCCAATGGTCAAACCAGCCGTGCTTAAAGAACCTCGAACAGCCCCGCCGCACCCATGCCGCCGCCGATGCACATCGTGACGACGACATGCTTCACGCCGCGGCGTTTGCCCTCAATCAGCGCATGGCCGACCATGCGCGCGCCTGACATGCCGTAAGGGTGGCCAATCGAAATCGCGCCGCCATTGACGTTCAAGCGATCCATCGGGATCGCCAGCCGGTCGGCCGAATATAGGACTTGCACGGCGAAGGCCTCGTTCAATTCCCATAAGCCGATATCATCGACCTTAAGGCCGAAGCGTTCAAGCAGTTTGGGCACCGCGAACACAGGGCCAATGCCCATCTCGTCAGGCTCGGTGCCCGCAACTGCCATGCCGACATAGCGTCCGAGTGGTGCGAGGCCCTTCTTCGCGGCGACGCTGGCTTCCATCAGCACCGATGCTGACGATCCGTCCGACAATTGGCTGGCATTGCCTGCTGTAATCGTCTTATCAGGACCGAGCACGGCTTGGAGCGATTGCAGCCCTTCGAGTGTCGTATCGGCGCGGTTGCCTTCATCCTTGGAAAGTGTGACCTCTTTGTAAGTCACTTCCTTGGTTTCCTTGTTGGTCACCGCCATCGTCGCGGTCATCGGCACGATCTCGTCGTCGAACTTGCCTGCGGCCTGGCCTGCTGCCGTGCGCTGCTGCGATTGCAGGCCGTATGCGTCGGTCCGGTCACGCCCGATCCCGTAGCGTTCGGCAACGACTTCGGCGGTCTGGAGCATTGGCATATAGATATCGGGATGCATCGCGAGCAGTTCGT
>JANPIQ010000081.1:0-2983 GCA_031425075.1 Sphingomonadales bacterium | reverse complement strand
CAGACGGAATGCGCTGTCGATCACGCAGACGCCGAACGGGTTGTCACGCACCAGCGCTTCGAAGGTTTCGGCATTTCGCGCAAGCTGCATGCGCGCCTCGGTCGTGATCGTCACGTCTTCGGCGATGCCGACCACGCGCAGCGCGCCAGTATCGGGGTTGATCGTAACAAACGATCGATCGTGAATGTAACGGATCGTGCCATCCCTATGCACAAGGCGATAGCGCGTTTCAGTGCTTTCGCCGTCGAACTGGCGCTGCAATGCGTCTTCCACGCCGGCGCGGTCGTCGGCATGGATATCACGCATGAACGACCGCATGTCTGCAAAAAGTGCGTTTTCCGGCTGTTGCCAGAGAAGTTCATACTGCTTGTTGACATAGGAAATGCGTTTCTCGCCGAGTTCATGCACGTAAAACATCGCGGTGATATTGTCGGCAAGCTGGCGAAAGCGCGTCTCGGTTTCACGCATATCGGTAATGTCGTGATGGACGCCAACCCATTCGCGGATCGCGCCGTCATCATCCAAAATCGGAACGGCCTTGACATTGAATCGCCGCCACACGCCATCATGGCGGCAGACGCGGTGTTCGAAAATGAAGGGACGGCGCTCGGCCACCGCCGCCGTCCAGGCGTCGATCGTCGGTTGCGCATCGTGCGGGTGGACAGCCTTTGACCAGCCATGACCCTGATATTCCTCGAACCGCTGCCCCGTCAGCCTTGCCCATCCTGGCTGTTCGCCGCGCATGCAGCCATCGGCATCGTTGGTCCACAGGACGTCGGCAAACGCCTCCACCGCGCCACGAAAGCGCGCTTCGCTTTCGCGCAGCCTTTGCTCCGCTTCATGGCGTTCGGTTATGTCACGGAAAAAGACCGCAAGATTGCCATCACCGGTGGGAAACGCGCGCATTTCCAGCCATGAATTGCGTCCATCCGACCAGACATGATTATGCTCGAAAGTAACGGCAACGCGGTCGCGCATTGCCGTTTTGTAGAGCGGTCCGAGTGGACCCTCCTCACTGCCGGGATAGACTTCCCAATGTGACTTCCCGACGATGTCCTCACGTGCCCGTGATTCAAGCCGCAGTGCCTCTGCATTCAGGTAGAGGATGGTGAATTCTGGTCCGAGCAAGGCGAACCCTTCGCTCATGCCATCCAGAACATTGCTCAAACTAAAGCCACTGCTGTTATGACCAGAGGCGAAGTCTGTTTCCGAAACAAAGTTGGGGGTCTTGCCGAACCCATCCATGTCCGCGAAACGCGCTTCGGGGTCGCCGTCCGCGTTGAGGCCATCAGCTTTGGACACGACTAACCCCCGCTAGCACCAACGCACAAACATCGCGTCTGCCCTTCCATATTAGTTTATTACTCAAGTGGTTGTGCCAGCGCAACCATCGGCATTGCACCGTGCCTAACCGACAGGTTTGCTGACACGGCAGCGGATGCTGGCCGACCTTGATCATTGACATTCTGTTCGTTTTATGTTCTCATGGGAGCATGACTGGAACATGCTCTCGACAAAAAATATGCCCCCGTTGGACGGCGGGGCAAGGCCGATTTCAAACCGGACAAAGTGAACAGTTATGGTGGCAAAATGGGTACGCTTTGTCCGGTTTGACGCGGCTTGGGTGCGCGATTCGGGTCACTTGCCATTCAGCAGTCTCGACAGCAGGCAAAGGGGGTGCAAGGGCGCGATCGAGGACTGCGGCACCCCCCCTGTTTAACTCTCAACTTCGTGAGAAATCTGCCGTTTTTTGCGTTGCCGATACCGAAGTGTTTGCAGCTCAAACCGCTGCGTTGATGCCGCCGGGACGTTCGCTCAGCACGCTGCGCACCAGCCCTTGGAGCCTTGCCTCGTACCGCGCGAGCACAAGGTGATCCTCCACAGTGTCGAAATGGCTGATCAGATTGCTGCCATTCCATCGGTGCAGCGCATAGGCAGGGGCATCGGCGATGATCATTGGGCGACCGTCGGGGACGTCAGGATCGATGGGGGCAAGGTCTAGCGCAACCTGCGGCGCGCTCGAAGCACAGACCGCGATGCTTTTGCCGCGCCACACCGAGGATATCGGCCGGTGCAAATGCCCGCAAATCATGCCGACAATAGTGTCATGCCCTTCGATTGCCGCTGCCAGCCGCGCGACCCAGGGTTCGGCCGGGTCGGTCGTCATCCAGCCAATCCCGACCTCGATCGGGGGGTGGTGCATGACCAGCATCGTCGGCGTCTGGCGGTCGGCCAGCAACTGCGCTCTGAGCCAGCCTGCCCGCACGTCGCAGAATGCGCCGCCATGGCGGCCTTCTTCGAGTGTGTCGAGGATCAGGAACCGCAGGCCGTCATGAACGACTGCATATTGCACGAACCCGTCGGCGATGGGGATTTCGGGGAAAACGCCGCGAAACGCCTCGCGATTGTCATGATTGCCAAGGCAGGGCCATATCGGCATCGATACACTTCCGAACGCCGACCGAAGCCGACGGTAGGACTCCGCCGACCCCCTGTCGACAAGATCGCCGGTGGCCAGCAACACATCGGGACGAACGCTCATCGATCCGAAATGCGCAAGAATGCTGTCGAGCCGCTTGCGATTGAATTCTGTCGGATTATCCGGGTCGAACCCAAGGTGGATATCTGTAACCTGCGCAATCAACATGGCGCACACTTCCTGTTCCGCCGCCAGACGTCGGCGGGATCGGGTCGACGCTTAGCCATCGATCCTGAATATGGCGTAAACCATTATAAGCGACGCGCAATCACCGCGCAGCAATCTTGCCCGTGGTGCCGGTGCGTTTGCCTTTGGCGCGATCGACCTCGTATCGCGTCTTCCACGGGGCCTGTTCACTGATATGGTAATCGTGGCACATACCGCAGCCCGAGTTGACCGGTGTTTTGACCTTCGTCAGCGATGCCCCGGATTCCCCCACGTGACAGGTCTGGCAACTCGCCAAATCGGGGAGCAACAAATCGGTCGCCACCTTCGACGTTTCAG
>JANPIQ010000080.1:0-3233 GCA_031425075.1 Sphingomonadales bacterium | reverse complement strand
CCGGACTCCCTTGTTTTCGAGCACGATACGAGCCCGCCAGTTTCCCGCCTGATCGGATTCAATTCGAAGGCGGGGCTGGGCGAAGTCTAGCAGGATCGCGTTGCGAAATGGAGCGCGTTCAGTTGCCAGATAGTGGACAGCGTCGACACGATACCCTTTCGCTTCCGCCCAAGCTGAGCGCCCGCCGATTGCGGCCAGCAAGGTATCGACCGAATTGGTTTGAGCTTGCACCGGCATTGAGCCGAGGAAAACCGAGCCCACGGCGCTCATCAACGTCGCACATGCCCTGCGCCGATCCATCGAACCCTCCGCCTCCGCACGCATTACACCTTATACGACGCGTGACTTGCGGTCACGTGAATGTGCGTCAGGAATCGGAGCGAGCTCGCGCATGATCGAACGTCTGAAAACTTTGTCGCAAGCCGACATCCCCAAACCATCACAATTGCATCCCATTTGACCGCGCCCCCCTCCCCCGCTACCGCAGTACTTTAATGACATCGCTGCTTTTTCCGCACCGGCATTTGCTCGGCATCGCTCAGTTGCAGCCGCATGAAATCCTGTTTCTGCTCGACGAGGCCGAACAATGGATCGCGCTCAGTCGGAGCGCTCGCAAGCATTCGGGGCTGCTTGATGGCAAGACGCAGATCAATGCCTTCTTCGAAAATTCGACGCGCACGCTGCTGAGCTTCGAGATCGCGGGCAAGCGGCTTGGGGCCGATGTCGTCAACATGCACGCCGCGCAATCGAGCGTTAAAAAGGGCGAGACGCTGATCGATACGGCGATCACGCTCAATGCCATGCGGCCCGATGTGATCGTAATTCGCCACGGTGCATCAGGCGCGGTCGCGTTGATTGCCGACAAGGTCGATTGCCCCGTGCTCAACGGTGGCGACGGGCAGCATGAACATCCGACGCAGGCGCTGCTCGACGCACTGACGATCCGGCGGCGCAAGGGCGACATCGCGGGACTGCGCGTCGCGATCTGCGGCGATGTTCTCCACAGCCGGGTGGCACGGTCGAACATCTTGGCGCTGTCATCGCTTGGGGCCGAAGTGCGGGTGGTCGCACCGCCGACGCTGATGCCCGCCGCGATCGAGCAGATGGGCGTCACGCCCTTCACCGACTTCGATGCAGGGCTCGATGGCTGCGACGTCGTGATGATGTTGCGGCTCCAGACCGAGCGAATGGAGGGCGGTTTCGTGCCGTCCTTGCGCGAATATCATGCACTGTATGGCCTCACCCATGAGCGGCTGAAACGCGCCAAGCCCGATGCGCTGGTCATGCACCCCGGCCCGATGAACCGCGGTGTCGAGATTGCGAGCAATGTCGCCGATGACGTCAACCGCTCTGTAATTGCCGAACAGGTCGAAATGGGGGTCGCGGTGCGGATGGCGTGCCTCGATGTGCTGACTCGCCCGGGGCGCGAAGCATGACCCGGCTGACCGCGATCGCCAACGCAGCGAATATCGACGGCGTGCTGCTGATCGACGGAGACTGTATCGGGGCGATTGTGCCAAACGCGCCGCCCGGTGCGACCGTTCATGACTGCAAGGGCGGCGTGATCGCGCCCGGGATCGTCGATCTCGGCGTGTTCAAGGTCGATCGCGCGGCGTGCATCGCAGGCGGAATCACCCGCGTGGCGCTGATGCCCGATCAGCGCCCCGCGCTCGACGATCCGGGGCTGGTCCAGCGCGCGGCGCTCGCGGCCAAGCCCGATCTGTGGGTCCATCCGATTGCCGCCGCCACGCGCGGGCGTGAAGGCCGCGAGCTCGCCGAATATGCGCTGATGGCGCGCGCCGGGGCAAAGGCTGTGGCAACCGGGCGTGGCTGGATTGCCGATTCAGGTACGATGGCCAAAGCGCTGGCCTATGCTCATGCGCTCGGGCTGCCGTTCGTGTCGCATCCCGAAGATGGGGGGCTGACCGGCCATGCCATCGCCACTGCCGGAGAAACCGCCACGCGGCTCGGGCTGGCGTCGGCACCTGCGGCTGCCGAAGCACTCGCAGTCGCGCGCGATATCGTCCTGGTCCGTGAAACCGGCGCGCGGCTCCATTTCCGGCAGGTGACGACGGCGCGCGGCCTCGATCTCGTGCGGAGCGCCAAAGCCGAAGGGCTGCCCGTAACGTGCGGAATCACGCCTGCGCATCTGTTGCTGTCCGATATCGCGGTCACCGACTTCCGCACCTATGCGCGGCTGTCCCCGCCACTGCGGTCGGAAGACGATCGCAGGGCGTGTCTTGCAGCCGTCGCCGATGGCACGATCGCTGTGCTGTGCTCAGGCCATGATCCGCAAGGCCCCGAGGCAAAACGCCTACCCTTTGCCGATGCGATGCCGGGGATGTCCGGGGCAGAAACCTTGCTGGCGTTAGGGCTCGGGCTGATCCGGGACGGTCTGATCGATGCCGCGCGGTTGCACGACATGCTGTCTGCCGCGCCATCACGGATACTGGGGCTCGATAGCGGCACACTCAGCGAAGGTGCGCCTGCCGATATCATGATCTACAATGCCGATACGCCGTGGATCGTCGATGGCCCTTCATTTGTGGCAAGCGCAGGGAACACGCCGTTCCATCGCCTGCCGGTTCAGGGGCGCGTGACCGCGACGATCAAGAGCGGACGCTTGCTGACCGGCTGATGATCAGCGCGATGCGATCCGTTTGCTGCCGCGTGCTGCCCATTGCACAGGCTTTGCGTCGGTGACCGAGCGCACAAAACACTGGCCACCTGCCGCGCGCACCCGGCTGCAGATCTCACCGGCGGCGGCTCTTGTGGCAAAACCCGATACCGACAGCCGATAGAGCGCGGCCGATTTCACCTGCACGCGGGGCATCGCAATATCGAAACTGTTGAGTTCGCTGTTACGCTTGCTCGCAGATTTCCACGCGGTCTGGACGCGCGCCTGCGAACTGAAGGCCCCGAGCTGGACGACGAATTTGCCGCTTTCGATGGTCTTGACGACCTGTTGGAAGGCGACCGCATTCAATCCAGCCACACTTGCCTGCCTGACCGGCATCGGCTCCGCGCGGATCGGCGCAGGTTCGGGTGCCGAGGCGGGGACCGCTACCGGCACAACCGAAGGTCTGGCAGGTTCTGCGGCCTGCATGGGAAGCGCCGGTTCTGGCGCTTCGGCTCCGGCAACTTCGAAACTGCCGCCATCATCGGCCAAACGGCTTTCTGCCAGATCGGCGGGCGCAGCTACTTGGATCTCAGGCGCGACAGCCGCTGTCTGG
>JANPIQ010000079.1:0-3018 GCA_031425075.1 Sphingomonadales bacterium | reverse complement strand
CCGCCGAATATGTTGACAAGGATGCCCTTAACCGCCGGATCGTTAAGGATGATCTTGAACGCCGCCGTCACCTTTTCCTTGTTCGCGCCGCCGCCGACATCGAGGAAGTTGGCGGGAAACTCGCCATTGAGCTTGATGATGTCCATCGTTGCCATCGCAAGCCCAGCACCATTGACCATGCAGCCGATATTGCCGTCGAGCTTGATATAGGCGAGGTCGTATTCGGATGCCTCGATTTCTGACGCGTCTTCTTCGGTCAGATCGCGCAGCGCTGCCAGATCCTTGTGGCGGAACATCGCATTGCCATCGAACGCGACCTTGGCATCGAGCACAAGTAATTGATCGCCACCCTCCATCGGGCAGACGGCGAGCGGGTTGATTTCGATCTGTTCGGCGTCGGTGCCGAGGAAGGTTGCGTAAAGCCCTGCGAGCACTTTTTGCGCCTGTTTGGCGAGATCGCCGCTCAGGCCGAGCGCCTTTGAAACGGCCCGACCATGATGCGGCTGGAGGCCCGTCGCGGGATCGATCGTAATCGTCGTGATCTTTTCGGGCGTATCATGCGCTACGGTTTCGATGTCCATCCCGCCTTCGGTCGATGCCACAATGGCAATCTTACTGGTCGCGCGATCGACGAGCAAGGCGAGGTAGAACTCCTTGCCGATATCGACGCCGTCGGTGATATACAGCCGATTAACCTGCTTTCCCGCAGCCCCGGTCTGGATCGTAACGAGCGTGTTGCCGAGCATGTCCCTCGCATGTGCCTCGACTTCTTCAATACTCTTCGCCAGCCGGACACCGCCCTTGGCTTCCGGCCCCAGTTCCTTGAACTTGCCCTTGCCGCGACCGCCCGCATGAATTTGCGACTTCACAACATAAAGCGGACCGGGAAGCTGTTTGGCAGCGGCAACGGCTTCTTCGACAGTCAGCGCAGCGATGCCTTTGGGAACGGCGACGCCGAACTTCGCGAGCAGTTCCTTGGCCTGATATTCGTGGATGTTCATGGCAGTCCTTCGCGTCAGGGAATTGGCGAAGGCTAAAGCATAGCGGGGCGCAGCCGGCTAGCCCGAAATCGCGCAGCCAATGCCTGCGCGGGTCGTGATCGCCAGGATTTCGGGATCGCGCAGCGCGCGGACATTGCGGAGGAATCGTTCGATCGACATGCTGCGAACATCCTTGTCGTTCATCCCCGACAACGAGCGCAGCTTGAGCAACTGACCGACCGTCAGCTTGTCGGCAATCCGGTCCGCCATGCACGCCGATTGCTTTTGCGAAAGCCCCGCCTCGATCAGCCCGCGCTCGATCCGCGTTTGCGGCGTGGCACAGGCGCCGAGTGTGAGCGTCAGGGCAAAAATGGAAAGGCCAAAGCGGTTCATAAACGAAAACCCTGACTGGGAAGGCAGCAGACGCACCCTCCTCCCGTAAACGCAACTGAGGAACTTGTGGAGAATGCGCCTGCCAGCGTTAACATTAGTCAGGCACAGTGAGCAGATACTGAACGCATCGTTGCGCAAGGTTCATCTCAATCCTTGCCGCTGAATTTGGCGACGCTAAGCTGCTGCCACATTGCTGCACCAGTCACCATGAGGAACGGTACGAGCAAAAACCGTGCGACGTCGGTTGCCAGCCTGTCCGCATGAAGCGGCGTGTAAAGATAAATGGCGAGCATCAGCCCGATCACCACATGCGTCCAGCGCAGCCAGCTGCGCATTGTCCGGTCACTCATGCCTTTCCTCCCGCCATCGCCTGTCCGAAGGCCTTCGCCACCCAGCGCAGTTTGGCAGCTCTGCTGGTGATGACGCGGGTGTCCCACGCTTGGCTCCCGCGTTCTGCCACTTCGCGCGCGATATCGCCATAGATGCCTGCCGCCGCCAGAACCGCCCAGCGCGAGCGGAAGGGGAGCTTGCCCGCCCCTTGGCGTGCGCTGGCTTCATGATCCTGCGCCATATCGGCGAGCCACCAGCCGATATCCGCAAGCCGCGAGCGGTTGTGCGGCCGAAGCTGTTCGCCCGGCGAGATATCGGCCTCGGCGAGCCAGATGTCGGGGATATAGCAGCGCCCCGCCGCATCGTCTTCCTGCAAATCGCGCGCGATGTTGGCGAGCTGGAACGCGAGGCCAAGGTCGCAGGCGGATTTCATCGTCGGTTCGTCATCGGGATCGACCCCCATCACAACCGCCATCATGCAGCCCACCGCGCCTGCCACATGATAGCAATAGCGCATGAGATCGGCCTCACTGCGCGGATGCCATCCTGCCGCGTCCAGCGCGAAGCCTTCGATCAGGTCATAGATATAGCGATGCGGAATGTGGCATTCGGATGCGACCAAGCCAATCGCGTCGAACGCGGGATCGCCAGTGGGGCGGCCCGCAAGCGCTTCGGTTGTCAGTTCGGTGATGTCAGCAACACGCTCGACGGGATCGGTGACAGTCGACATCGCCCCGCCGAAATCCTGCCCATCGGCAATATCATCGCAGCGGCGGCACCAGAAATAGAGCAGCCATGCGCGTTCGCGCGTCGTCCGGTCGAACAGCTGCGAGGCGAAGGCGAAGGATTTTGAGCCTTTGGCAATGGCGTCCTGCGCTTGGATGACGAGCGCGTCTCTGTTCATAGCGAACCCCGTCATTGTGAGCGCAGCGCGGCAATCCAGTGGCCAACGCCGCACAGTCTGGGTTGCCGAGTCGCTGCGCTCCTCGCGGTGACGAACTTCACAAATCCTCCACCTTCATCGCGAAGATCGATTTGTGCGGCCGATACGCAGCCATCCGGTCGAGCAGGCTGTCGAGCGCGGTATCGACAATCATGATCCCGGCATGCTGCGGGCGGACGAAGCCCACGTCGATCATGTGCGCGTTGAACGCGATCAGATGGTCGTAAAACCCCGCCACGTTGAGCACGCCAACAGGCTTGGTGTGGTAGCCGAGCTGCGACCAGCTGATCGCTTCCCACAATTCGTCCATCGTCCCGACACCGCCCGGGATGGTGACGAACCCGTCGGAGAGATCGGTGAACGTGCGTTTGC
>JANPIQ010000078.1:0-1866 GCA_031425075.1 Sphingomonadales bacterium | reverse complement strand
CCGGCCGCTGAGCGCGGCGCTCAGGTGACGGGCGTGGATATCGCCGCCAATCTGGTCGCGGCGGGCAATGCGAGCGCGGCGGCGGCAGGGCTTGCCAATCTTCGCTTCGAGGAAGGCGATGCATCAGACCTTCACCGGCTCGCTGATGAGAGCTTCGATCTGGTAATCAGCATCTTCGGCGCGATGTTCGCCCCGCGCCCGTTCGATGTTGCTCGCGAAATGGTGCGCGTGACACGGCGCGGCGGTCGGATCGTGATGGGCAACTGGATTCCCGGTGATCCGACGCTGATCGCACAGGTGCTCAAGACCAGCGCTGCCTATACCCCGCCGCCGCCCGAAGGATTTGTCAGCCCGGTAAGCTGGGGCATCGATGCGAACGTGATCGAACGATTCGGCGCTGCAGACATTCGTGCCGATCACATTGCCTGCGAACGCGCGACCTATGTTTTCCGCAGTGCAGAACCGCCCAGCGCGTTGCTGCAGATTTTCAGGCAATTCTACGGCCCGACGATGAACGCGTTTGCAGCAGCCGCGAACGATGGCCGCGCTGATCAGCTCGAGGCCGAACTCAAGGCGCTGTTCGATGCGCATAATCGCACGGGTGCCAATGCGACCGAAATTCCAGCGACCTATCTCAAGGTGACCGTGATCAAGCCCTGAGCGGACCCAACGCAGCCCAAGAAAACCGCTTGCGCTTGACGCTGCGTCAACCGCTACTCCGCGACTCATGGAAGATATGCTGACCATTGACGAAGTCGTCCGCTGCACGGGGCTGACCTCGCGCGCGTTGCGGTTCTACGAAGCGCGCGGGCTGATTAGCCCGTTACGGACATCTGCGGGACGGCGGCTGTTTGGCGCTGGCGAACTTGAAGCCGTCCACCGGATCGTGGCGCTGAAGCGTGCAGGGCTGCGCCTGGGTGACATCAAGCGGCTGTTCGATCGCAAACCGGTCGATCTCGCCGCACTTTTGACCGCGCAGCGCGAGCGGCTGACGCAACAGGCCGCCGATATGGCCGAGGCGACGGCGCTGATCGATACCGCATTGTCGCGCATCGGCCGAGGCAAGCCGCTCGATGCCGCGACGTTGTGCGCGCTCATTCGAGATAGAGACAGGCTGATGGCATCCGACGAAGCTGCGTGGAAAAGCGTGATTGATCGTTTCTATCCGCCAGAAGCGCTCGCCGAATGGGACCGCACGATTGCGCCGCACGCGCGCGAGTTGAACCAGCAAGCCTATCACGATCGATGGAAGGAACTGGGGGACCGGATTGCGGCCGCATTGCCGCTCGACCCCCAAAGCGACGCCGCACTCGCATTCGTCCGCGAATGGTTTGCGCTGCTCGCGCCCTTTTCTAAAGTGGCAAGCCCGGCGATCTGGGAGGCTTCGCGCCAGCTATATGACCGGATGCCCGAATGGGAAGGCGAAGCCGATGCCGGGTTTTCGCCTGCAGTCTGGGTGTTCATCCAGGATTCGACTGCGCGGGCTATGGCCAAGGGCGCCGACGTCGGGACTGTCCCGCCATGGTTCGCGACGATAACGAAGGGAGACGCAGCATGACCGCATGGATCGCATTGGCCGTGGCCATCGGCTTTGAGATTGCGGGCACCAGTCTGCTCAAGGCGTCCGACGGGTTTGCGCGGTGGGGGCTCGGGATGGCGGCGATGGCGTGTTATTGGGTGTGTTTCGGCGCGCTGGCGTTCGCGTTCAAGACGATCCCGGTCGGTGTCGCCTATGCGATCTGGTCGGGCGTTGGCATCGTCGTCATCGCCAGCATCGGCTGGGTGGTGTTCCGCCAGCCGCTAAGCGGGGCGCAGATCGGGTGCATGGCATTAATTCTAGTTGGCACGATTGGCCTCAATCTGGCG
>JANPIQ010000077.1:0-4148 GCA_031425075.1 Sphingomonadales bacterium | reverse complement strand
GTTGTTGCCACCGGCAGCGATCGTGCGCGTGTCAATGTATTGAAATCGGACGTGCGGAATTTGAGCGTAACGGTCCGCGCGGCAAACTCGCGCTTTTGGGCGTAGCTGCACACCGATACAATTTGCGGACCCAGTGCCTCGATGCACTGTTCAAAGCTTGTGAGATCGGTGTGGAATGTGCGTTCCGATCCGATCGACTTGCGCTCGCGATGCGGGTTGACGGGGCGGTCGTCGATCCCACGCGAGATATTATAATACCAGCTGCCCGACTTGCCGAAATGCGCCTCGAGCCATTGCAGGCTCTTATCGCGGATATCGGCTCCGGTTACGATGCCGAGCCGTTCCATCTTGGCTGCCGTCGCGGGCCCCACACCGTGAAACTTGCGCACTGGCAAGGTTGCGACGAAATCGGGGCCGCGTGATGGCGGAATGACGCATATGCCGTCGGGCTTGTTCTGATCTGAGGCGATCTTGGCGATGAATTTGCAGTAGCTTACTCCGGCAGACGCCGTCAGTTGCGTTTCCGCCTTGATGTCGGCACGGATGGCCTCGGCACATGCGGTCGCCGTGGGCAGGCCTTTCGAATTTTGGGTCACATCGAGATAGGCCTCATCGAGCGACAATGGCTGGATCAGATCAGTATAGCGTTCGAAAATCGCATGAATCTGCTGCGATGCTTCGCGATACGCATCGAAGCGCGATTTGACGAAGATCAGATCGGGGCACAGCCGTTTCGCCCGGCTCGACGGCATCGCCGAACGCACACCGAATTTGCGCGCTTCATAGCTTGCAGCAGCAACCACACCGCGCCCGCTGCTGCCTCCGACCGCGACAGGCTTTCCGCGCAGTTCGGAATTGTCGCGCTGTTCGACCGACGCGAAAAAGGCATCCATATCGATATGGATGATTTTGCGGACGGGAAAAGCATCGTTCACGCTGCGTTCTATAACCGATGGCTTGTCGCTCGCCAAGGGCGGTGATAGGCGCGCGCTTGCGTCGCTCGCCGATGCAAGCCAACAGGAACCTTATGTCTGTCGATAGCGCAACCGTACGCAAGATCGCCAGCCTTGCCCGGATCGCGGTTACCGACGATCAGGTCGAGGCGATGGTGCCCGAACTCAACAACATCCTGGGCTGGATCGAGCAACTGGGTGAGGTTGATACCGCGTCGGTCGCGCCGATGACGGCAGTAATCGCCAACACGCTGCGGTTGCGCGACGATTTCGTAACCGACGGCGGCGTGCGCGAGGCAGTCCTGGCGAATGCGCCCGCCAACCAGCATGGCTTTTTTGGCGTTCCCAAGGTGATCGAATAGTGAGCAATCTGACCGAACCCGGAATAGCCGCGATCCGCGACGGCGTCCGCGATGGCGAGTTTACCGCGCGCGAAGTGGCCGAAGCATTCAACACGGCTGTGGCGGCGGCAAAGCCGCTCAATGCGTTCATCGTCGAAACGCCCGAACATGCGCTTGCCGCAGCCGATCAGGCCGACAAGGATCGCGCGGCCGGAACGCTCAAGCCGCTGTCAGGCGTTCCGATCGGGATGAAAGATCTGTTCTGCACCAAGGGTGTGCAGACGACGGCGGCGAGCCATATCCTTGAAGGCTTCGTCCCCGAATATGAATCTACGGTGTCGCAGAAGCTGTGGGACGCGGGTGCGGGGATGCTCGGCAAGCTCAACATGGATCAGTTTGCGATGGGATCGTCGAACGAAACTAGCGCATTCGGCAATGTGATTTCGCCCTGGCGCGCCAACGGCAGCAACCGCGCCCTGGTACCGGGTGGATCTTCGGGCGGGTCGTCGTCGGCTGTCGCGGCGCGGCTCTGTCCCGGGGCTACCGGCACCGACACCGGCGGATCGATTCGCCAGCCTGCTGCGTTTGCCGGGATTGCTGGCATCAAGCCGACCTATGGGCGCTGTTCGCGCTGGGGGATCGTTGCGTTCGCATCCTCTCTCGATCAGGCCGGGCCGATGGCGCGCAGCGTGCAGGATTGCGCGATCCTGCTTGAGGTGATGGCGGGGTTCGATCCCAAGGATTCGACCAGCCTCGATCTGCCCGTGCCGAATTGGGAGGCGGGGCTTAACTCTGATTTGCGTGGCAAACGCATTGGCATTCCCAAAGAATATCGCATGGACGGGATGGATCCCGAAATCGAAACGCTGTGGCAGCAGGGCATCGCATGGGCCAAGGAGGCAGGGGCCGAAATCGTCGAGGTCAGCCTGCCGCACACCAAATATGCGTTGCCTGCTTATTACATCATCGCACCTGCCGAAGCCTCTTCGAACCTCGCGCGCTATGATGGCGTGCGATACGGTCTGCGCGACCTGCCTGAGGGGGCAGGTTTGCAGGATATGTATGCCGCGACGCGCGCCGCCGGGTTCGGCGATGAGGTCAAGCGGCGTATCCTGATCGGCACTTATGTGCTGAGCGCGGGATTTTACGATGCCTATTTCACGCAGGCATCCAAGGTCCGCACGCTGATCGCGCAGGATTTCGACCGGGCGTGGGGCACCTGTGATCTTCTCCTTGCGCCCACCACACCGACCGCAGCATTTTCGCCCGGCGAACAGTCCGACAACCCGATCGCAATGTATCTCAATGACATATTCTCGGTACCCGCCTCGATGGCGGGGTTGCCCGCCATGTCGGTGCCGGGCGGGCTCAACAAGGATGGCCTGCCGCTAGGCCTTCAGATTATAGGGCAGGCGTTCGATGAGCAGTCAGTTCTGAATGCCGGCCTCGCAATAGAGCAGCGCGCGCAGTTTGCGGCGCGCCCGGACAAATGGTGGTGAGATGACGAACTACAGCATCACAGGGGCAACAGGAGAATGGGAGGTCGTTGTCGGCCTTGAAGTCCATGCGCAAGTGACTTCGAATGCAAAGCTGTTTTCGGGGGCCGCTACGGCGTTCGGGGCGGAGCCGAATTCGCAGGTCAGTCTTGTCGACGCGGCGATGCCCGGAATGCTGCCGGTGCCCAACGCGGAGTGCGTCCGCCAGGCGGTGCGCACTGGGCTTGCCATCGATGCGCAGATCAATCGCTGGAGCCGGTTCGATCGCAAGAATTACTTCTACGCCGATCTGCCGCAGGGGTATCAGATTTCGCAGCTTTACCACCCCATCGTGGGCGAAGGCGCGGTCGAGATCGATGCCGATGAAAAGGCGGGCATCCCGGTGCCCAAGACTATCGGCGTCGAGCGTATCCATATCGAACAGGATGCTGGAAAGCTGATGCACGATCAGCATCCGACGATGTCTTATGTCGATTTGAACCGCTGCGGCGTCGCACTGATGGAGATCGTCAGCCGCCCCGACATGCGCTCGCCCGCCGAAGCCGGAGCTTATCTCGCCAAGCTGCGCCAGATCGTCCGCTATGTTGGCAGCTGCGATGGCAATATGGATCAGGGATCGATGCGCGCAGACGTCAACGTGTCTGTGCGTAAGCCCGGTGCGGAACTCGGCACGCGGACCGAGACCAAGAACGTCAATTCGGTGCGCTTCGTCATGGCGGTCGTAGAAAGTGAGGCGCGGCGTCAGGTCGATCTGATCGAGGACGGCGGCACTGTGGTGCAGGAAACCCGGCTTTACGATCCTGACAAGAACGTGACGCGGCCGATGCGGTCGAAGGAAGATGCGCACGATTATCGCTATTTCCCCGACCCCGATCTGCTGCCGCTGGTGCTAGAGGAGGCGTTCATCGAGGAATGCCGCGCCAGCCTCCCCGAACTGCCCGATGCCAAGCGCGCGCGCTATACCGGCGAGTTGGGTTTGAGCGCCTATGCTGCCGCCGTGCTCACCGCCGATGTTGAAACCGCGCGGTGGTTCGAGACTGTGCTTGATGCGGGTGCAGAGCCAAAGGCCGCGTCGAACTGGGTCACGTCCGATCTGTTCGGTGCGCTCAATCGGTTGGGCAAGGACATAAGCGAAAGCCCGGTTTCGCCGGTGCAGGCCGCGGCGTTGTTGAAGCTGGTATCTGATGGCACGCTCTCGGGGTCGCTTGCCAAGCAGGTGTTCGAAATCATGCTCGAAACCGGCGACGACCCTGCCAAGATCGTCGAAGACAAAGGCCTCAAACAGACCAGCGATACCGGCGCCATCGAGGCCGTGATCGCCGATGTCCTCGCCAAAAACCCCGGCCAGCTCGAAGCCT
>JANPIQ010000076.1:0-3883 GCA_031425075.1 Sphingomonadales bacterium | reverse complement strand
CTGCCATGCGTTTCACTCCATATACCGGAGCGAGGTTCGCGATTGGGGATCAACCGCTCCACTCCCTCCGCCCGCGTCAACGGGATCAGGTTCAGCGGGTCGCAGGACGTTACACCTGCCTCTCAGTCATACGACTCCCCGGGGATACAGGGAGGATAGGAGGTGTGAGGGTACGGTGCAACCAATGTTGCAGCCAGGATCAGCGACGTGTTTGATATGGCCAAAAGATAGACATCATGCGCACCAACATAGATATTGTTGACCAACAACCGGCCAAGGCGATGAAGGCCATGGGTGTCAAGACCAGGCGCGAAGTGCTTCATAAGGCGTTGCGCTTTTGCAAACTAGGCTTCTGGCGAGCCGATCTTGTGCTTGCCGAGGCGCTACAAGGCTGCGATTCGAAACGCGAGTTCGATCCGGTCAATCGGTTCCTGTCTGTTCTGCCGGTCACGACGATAAGAAGCGAAGCGATTGCCATTCAAGCCGCGCGCAATCATTGCACGCTTGTGTCAGCGATGGACGTTTGATCAAAACGTGTAGGCCAGCCCCACCGACCCCAGCCACTGGTTGCGGTCGCGCACGGCAGGGGACCTGCCAAAATCATCGAGCAGCCGGGAATAATTGCCGATTGCGAACAGCGATAAACCGCGCGTCAGGTTTCCGGTCAGCGAGACATTGGCGAGCGCGCCCAAGTTTACATCCTTGAAGCCCTTGCCGGGCGTAAACACCGGCAGCCCGCTTGTCGAACTCTGAACCGGCCTCACGCCGAAATAAGTGCGCGCATAACCGCGCCCGACATAGTTTGCCGAAGCGATGATGCCGACATAGGCTTTGGTGCTGAGCGGCGTGCCATAGCTCAACGTCGGCGTTACAATAAGGCTGTCGTGCGTATTGGCCACATCATGGGTTATCGCGATGTCGAACGACAGACGGTCATAAGCCGAAGTGATGACGCCGGTTTTGGAGATGCCGATATCGGCACCGACCTCGATCGCGGTATCGATCTTGCCGAGTGCGACGATCTGCGGGTCGCGTGTCCGTTTCCGGCTGGTACGGTTCAGCGTCACATGCGCGACCGGACCCAGGATAAAATCAAAGCCGCCAGCGTTCGCAGGCACCAGATCAACGTAAAGCGTTGTGCCGACGGTGGAAAATTCCACGGCTTTGTAACGGCCCCGGATCGCGGCGGCTGGCACGATGGTGTTGCTGTCAGCGCCTTCGTAGCGCGGGACCGTCGCCACTCCGACCCCGATAGTGAAGCTATCGCCGCCTGCATCGACTGGCAGATCCTGCGCAAAGGCAGGACCGGCGAACGCCAGCGCGAACCCGATACACACACGCAAATTCAATCTCCCTGATTTTGAGGGGCGATAACAGCCGGGCCGTCACGATGTTCCGATGCCTACCGGCTTTGCTGCGATCGCGACACTCGTCATTGCCAGCCAAGCGTGACAATCGAGTGATGTCAGTCAGTCTGGATCACTGCGTCGCGGTGCTCCTTGCAATGACGAGGTGGGGTGTAACGTCATAGCCCCTTCCGCCCGAAACCTGTTGCTGCCCTGCGGCCAGATAGCGGGCCGGCGTTGAGGCGTGGTTGTGGCATTTGCTGCACGCTTGCGGGTCCAGATTTCGGCAATGCCCCCATTTTCTGCTCCTGCTCGATCAGCTTCATCACGTTTTTGAATACCGGATTGTCATCGCTTTCAACCTTGTCGCGTGAAGGCGGGTTGGTGATGGCGGCTGCGAGGGCGTCGAGCACCTCGTTGCTGGTGGCATCGGCACCCTTGCGCAATTCGGCGAGCATCGCGCGCATCGTGTCGGCGCCTAGCACGTCTCCTACCGGCGCGTCCGCCCTGGGCTTCACGCCGCCTTTGTTATCGAATTCGAGCAACAGCGTAGGCACGCCCTCTTCTGCACGCTGCGCATTGCTGACGCCATGGAAACAGCGGGTCGATTTGTCTCCGGTTTCGATGCCGATGGTATCTCCATGCTCGATCACGGGCCCATTGATCAAGAGGTAGCGGAGCACGCCGTTCAGCCGCTCTGCTGCCACGGCGATCGTGCCTGGCGCGTTCCAGCATTCGACCTCATAGCCAACGAACGGCCGCATTCCGCTCGTTGAAATCGAGACCGCATCGGTGACGGAGGAATCGGGTGCCGCCCAGATCCAGATGCCGATCGGCACTTCGTTATCGAGCAAGGCACCGATAGAATCGCGAACGCGTTCGGCAGGGCGCGCGACGCCCAGACCTGCATTGAACAGTCCAACGCATGTCGGATTGGTCGCAAGCGGCGCCATCGCCATCGCAACGGCTTTCGCGGTTTGACGCGTGGCGATGAAGCCTGCCGCTCGGGTATCGAACGCAATATCGAACGCGGTCCATGCGCGGTGGCTCATGACTTCGGCGCGCATCGCCGGCGTCAGGAAATGTTCGCGCGCCAGCCCCTGTGTCGTCAAGTAGGCAGGCAGTGGCTGATCGGCGCAGCTGATTGTCACCACAGCGCCGCGCCCGGTCAGGCGGCCACTGGTGGGGCCATCAGCTGCTACCTGCCAGTCGCCATCCTTGTCGATCGCGTGCAGCATTTCGGCGGTCTTGGCCCAATCGATGAACAGCGGGCTGGTCGAAAGCAACACCAGAGTCGGCAGCCGGTTCGCTTGCGGCAATTCACCGGCAAAATGGGGTGGCTCGGTCAGCCCCATGCCATCGGCGATGCTGCCCATGCCTTGTTCATGGAGGATCCGCGCCATTGTTTCATCGGTGCTGGCCAGCATCATCGCCTGATCGGGCGCCAAACCGGCATAGCGCCCGCCGGTATCGGGCGCCAAACCGGCACAGCGCCCGCCGGTATCGGGCATCGCCAATCCGCTTTCGATTTCGGAAAGCGGCTTGCCGCGCAGAACGTCATCGATCGCGTCGATCACTTCGGTGGCACGCAACCATCGGCCGTCAGGGGTCAGCCGGCAAAACGCGCGCTCGGCATCGGGCATCATCAGCGTGCTGCAGATGATGCCGAGCAAGTGATTGGCGAGCCGTTCGTCATCGGTGGTCGGGCTGCTGACCTCGAGAGCCCATTGATGCGGTGGGGCAGGGGGGCCAAGCGGGTCGTGACGCGTGGTCAGGGTGACCATGACAATGTCGGCATCGGCGCGGCCCATCACGATATCGGATCGGCCAAAACTCCCCATTTGATCGGGGCCGCCATTATCCTCTTCGCCGCACCGCCACTTATAGCCATCGCAGTATCGGGCGAGCGTAGTGCGGAGGGATCCGATGGGAAACGCCACGTGCTGACTGAACAATAGGGTTGGCACTGCAACTCGCTCCGCGCGACTTAGGTCGACCGGTGGATAGCGGATGTTCGTTTACAAATCATGCAGGCCACGTGCGCAATGCAATCGGCTGCGGAGCGCGTTACAGCATGTATTTCATTCTGACATTCTGTTCGGTTTCGCCGCCCGCCATCGGAAATTTTGCCGCACCGAATTTCGGCGGGCCGAACGAAATCACAGGATTGCGCGAGAAACCAAATCCTTCGCGCGGGATGATCAAACTGGTATCGAGCTTTCCATTGGCATTCTCATCATGCACCAGCGCCAGTGCGTAAGTGCCGGGCACCACATCGGAAAACACAATCGTGCGTGCATGTGCCGCCGCCACGGTGCGCTTGTGCGCGGCCGGATCCTTGTTGCAGTTTGGAAAATGTTTTGGCTGTGCCGTCAGACAAATGAGCACATTGCCCTTGGCCGACCGCAATCCCGACACCGCAACGTCAAGCGTGGCGGGCGACCCCGGAAGGTTCAGCATTGCCGGGTTCGCGTTCGTGGCGAAAACGGCCAAGGCCGCGATCGGTATTGCATAGCCTGTCCCAAAACCGGAAGTAT
>JANPIQ010000075.1:0-17749 GCA_031425075.1 Sphingomonadales bacterium | reverse complement strand
ATTACCAGTCAGATGGGCCATGTCGGCGGGCCGCTACGGAGCGTTTATTGCATGACCAAACACGCGATCGAGGGACTGACCAAGGCGATGGCGATCGAATTCGCGCCGCACGACATCCGGGTCAACAGCGTTGCACCAACCTTCATCGAGACGCCGCTGACCAAGCCAATGCTCGACGATCCCGCGTTTGGTTCGTTCGTCAGGGCTTCGATCCCGTTGGGCAAACTGGGACAGCCTGAAGACGTTGCCGCAGCGGTCGTTTATCTCGCCTCGCCAGCTGCCGCGATGGTCACCGGCACGAGCCTGCGCGTCGATGGCGGGTGGACTGCGCAATAATCTTGCGCATGAGCAACTGTTACCGTTTGGCAACGCTCGCAAACCGCGTTGCATTCGAAGTCATTTTGCACTTGCATTCGAAGTCAATTTGCGTTCGGGTCTGCGCAACAGAGTCGATCACACGACTTTTCGGGGAGAAGATCACATGAAACTGTCCACGCAAGCCCGCTTGTCAATGTCGGCGGCAATCGCATTTGCCTTGGCCGCCCCTGCCATGGCGCAAGAGATGCCCGTGGAGGAAGAGGCTGGCATTTCGGACATCATCGTAACCGCGCAACGTCGCGAGGAAAATCTCCAGAACGTGCCGATCTCGGTATCTGCATTCAACGCCGAACAGCTTGCCGAACGTGGCACCACCGATATTTCGCGATTGGAAGGCATGGTCCCCGGCTTCACCTTCGGGCGTTCGGGATCCGATGCGCGCCCAGCCATCCGCGGAGTCCGCACCGAAAATGTTGGCGTCAACGGCGATACCACGATCGGCTTCTTCATCGACGGCGTCTACCAATCGCGCGCCAGCCAGGCGACAACGGGCTTTGTCGATATCGAGCGCGTCGAAATCCAGCGCGGGCCGCAGGGCACGCTCTATGGTCGCAACACCTTCGGCGGCAACATCGCGCTGACGACCGCACAACCGATACTCGATGATTTCAAAGGCGGGGTCGATCTGACGGTTGGTGACAACAGCCAGATTCGCGGCGATTTCTATCTCAACATGCCCATCACGACCGGCGTCGCGTTGCGCGTGGCGGGTTCGATCGAAAAGTCTGACGGCTATGTGAAGAACGTCAATCCGCTTGGCAACAATCTGTTCGACGATGACAACCAGTATTTCCGCGCGTCGTTGAAATTGGAGCCTACCGAAGATCTGTCGATCGTCCTTAAATTCGATCGCTCGACCCGCGAAGGAGCGGGCGGATCTGCGTTCGGTTACAAGATCGCCGGCACATATTTCGATGTGCCGAACCGCGCGCAATTGTTCAACGCGACGCCTGTCACCAATCTTAACACGCGCGGCGGCAACCGCGATGCTGTCAACGATGCGCTGCCCGGCAGCGCAGTCGCGACCAGCGATCTTGGCGTGCCGATCTTTGCACCGGGAAATGCTTACCGGATCGATACCGACCAGAAGACGATCCTTGATCTGCGCAACACCGCCTATGCCGCAAACATCGCCTACGATTTTGGCGCAGTCACGTTCAAGTCGATCACCGGCTACACCGATTTTCAGGCCGTCCGGACATCGGATACCGATTTTTCGGGCAATGCCATCGGCGTCGATTACCAGCTGACAGCGGCCAAGACTTTCAGCCAGGAAATCCAGCTGCTGTCTTCGGACAATGACAGCGCGCTGACCTATGCGATCGGCGCGTATTACTTCAAGGACAAGCTCAACGGCATCTTCATCAACCAGCAGACGCCGCGCATCATCCGCAATGTGACGCCCAACCTGTCGCTCGCGCAGAACGGTGCCGGATTCTACGACCGTCAGGTTGCCAAAACCGAATCCTACGCCGCCTACGCACAAGCGAGCTACGCAATCACCGAACAGCTGAAGCTTACCGGCGGCATTCGCTACACCGAAGACACCAAGGATTTCAAATTCGCAAATGCCAACGCGATCCTTCCGACCGCTGGCACTCCGCCGGTGCCGCAAGGCGCCGCGATCACGCTGAACACCGGCCCGGTTCCTGCCAGTGCCTTCGGCGTGAAAGGTGCGCCGACCAATTGCACCTACACCAGCACGCCGCTGCCCCGCGCCGGGTTCCAGTGCCTTGCAGCAAACACTACGGTGCTGACCGGCGCGACCTACGACACCGCGAAGTTCGACAAGATTACCTACCGCGTCGGGCTCGATTATCAGGCGAGCGATGACAATCTGATCTACGCAAGCGTGTCGAGCGGGTTCCGTTCGGGCGGGTTCAACTCGGGCCAGAATCAGGCAGCGCTGACCCCGACCTTCGATCCTGAAACCGTCACCGCGTTCGAAATCGGATCGAAGAACCGGTTCATGGACAATACGGTGCAGCTCAATCTTGCGGCGTTCTACAATCGCTACAACGGGCTGCAGGAACAACGGCAGATTGCCCAGGGCAATACGACACTCTCGATCATCGAGAACAGCGGCAAGGCCCGCGCCTATGGTGGCGAGGCCGAGCTGATCTGGAAACCATCGCGTGCGTTCGAAATCGGCGGCAACATCGCCTATCTCAATGCCGAATACACCCGCTATGCCGATGTCCCGCCGCCGTTCGGCAGCTTTGTGGCCCCCACAGGGCTGTTGCTGATATCGGGACTGCCTGCCGGTTCGGCGCTGCCTCCGAGCGCTGCGGCACCGCTCCCTGCCGACCTGAAACTGCCGCCGGGGTTCGATTGCCGGGTGGTCAGCACGACCGCGACGACGCCTGCCAACGCCGCGACCAACCGCGTATCGCCGGTCATCGGCTGCAACCTTGCGGGCAACAAAATCCCCTATGCGCCCGAAGTTACCGCGTCGCTTTATGCACAGTATGAATTCGATATCGGCAGTGCGGGAACGCTGACGCCGTTTGCCATCGTCAGCTATTCGGGATCGTTCTTCGGGCAGGCGTTCAACACGATCCTCGAAAAGCAGCGCTCGTTTGCCAAGCTCGATCTGCGGCTGACATGGGACTATAACGAGATGCTGTCGCTCCAGGCGTTCGTGAACAACGTCACCGACAAACAGACCGCGACGCGGTTCGTTTACGGCGGCGGCGGTGCGCTTCAGGCGAGCTATGCACCGCCACGCCTCTGGGGTGTTCGTGGCAGCGTTCGGTTCTAAGCTTGGACTGCCAAGCGCTCAATGCGGTGAAGAAGCAATATGAGGAATCCTGTGATCGCACTGGGAACAGATAAATTGTCGCACGAAACTTGGACTGGCTGGTGGAGCTGAGCGGGATCGAACCGCTGACCTCGTCATTGCGAACGACGCGCTCTCCCAACTGAGCTACAGCCCCGTTTGCCAGTCAGACCAGATAACGCGTCGGATTTGGCGGCGCAAGTTCAGCCGCATTGAGCGCGATGCAGCAGCTTCTGATCGGCGAGGACGAGCGCCATCATCGCCTCGACCACCGGCGTGCCGCGGATCCCAACGCACGGATCGTGGCGGCCTTTGGTGACGATCTCGGTCGCCTCGCCGCTTTGTGTGATCGTTTCGACAGGTGTGAGGATCGAACTTGTCGGCTTGAACGCAACGCGGCAGACCACCTGTTGCCCTGTCGAAATCCCGCCTGCGATCCCGCCCGCATTGTTTGCCAGAAACTCAGGGCGGTTCGAACCTGGGCGCATCGGGTCAGCATTGGTTTCGCCACGCAGTCGCGCCGCTTCAAACCCTGCGCCGATCTCAACCGCCTTGACGGCGTTGATGCTCATCATTGCCGACGCCAGTTCGCTGTCGAGCTTGGCATAGATTGGCGCGCCCCACCCGGGCGGCACACCCGTCGCCACGCATTCGATCACCGCGCCAAGCGACGATCCCGCCAGCCGTGCGTCATCGACCAGCTTTTCCCAGCGACCCGCCGCCGCTTCATCGGGGCAGAAGAACGGATTTTTGCCGATCTGCGCAGCTTCGAAATTGTCGCGGTCGATCGCATCGCCGCCGATTTCGACGACATAAGCGAGGATATCGACCTCGGGCATCACCGCGCGTGCCACAGCGCCTGCCGCAACCCGCGATGCGGTTTCGCGCGCCGAACTCCGCCCGCCACCGCGATAATCGCGGAAGCCATATTTGGCGTCGTAGCTGTAATCGGCATGGCCAGGGCGATACGCCTTGGCGACTTCGGAATAATCTTTCGACCGCTGATCGGTATTGTCGATTATCAGACCGATCGGCGTACCGGTCGTGCGTCCTTCAAACACGCCCGACAATATGCGCACCGCGTCGGCTTCCTGCCGCTGCGTCGTGAACTTGCTCGTGCCGGGGCGGCGCTTGTCGAGGAACGGCTGGATGTCAGCTTCAGACAAGGCAATCCCCGGCGGGCAGCCATCGACAACCGCGCCAATTGCCGCCCCATGCGATTCGCCCCAAGTTGTAAAGCGGAAAACGCGTCCGAAGGTGTTGAAGCTCATGCGGCTTCAGCAAACTGCCAATCAGGACCGAATTTTTCGATCATGTAGCGCTTGGAACCAAAGCGACCAGCCATAAGGCTTTCGATCAGAAGGTCGGCGTCCAGTGTTTCCCAATGCAGCCCGAAACCCATACCGAGCACCTCAACGTCTGCCAGCTCGTCGTCTGTCGCGCGCTCAAGACCTTGGGCAAGGCGTGCCGGAAACTCAAAAACACTCCCATTCACGAGTTCGACGACAATCCGTCCGGACTCCCGATCATAACAGGCTGACTGAGCGCGGGGCTTGAGGGCCATAGCAATGCGTCCCCGCTCTTCTGCGGCTTCCCATTCTTCGTCGCTGATTTCATCCATGCAACTCGTCCCATTTCCTTTGTAGCAACGCGTGATGCTCGCGCACTGCAGCTTCCGCGCGGCGCCTCTCATTCGCCTTGGTATTCGCAGAGAATACCACGATAATCTCGATTGGGCTATTGCCCAACCCGATCTTGGTTTCGCCGTCGCCAAGCACATGAACATGTGGCGGATCGTGATCGTCGGGATAGATAATGATGCGCAATGCGCCGACACGAACAATCGTGGGCATCAAGTCAGCGCGATATCGGGTGCATCTTCCTGCTTCATGCCGATGGTGTGATACCCTGCATCGACATGGTGCGTTTCGCCGGTCACGCCCGAGGCAAGGTCGCTCAACAGATACAGCGCCGCGCCGCCGACATCGTCGATCGTCACATTGCGGCGGAGCGGGGTGTTGAATTCGTTCCATTTGAGGATGTAGCGGAAATCGCCAATCCCCGAAGCCGCCAGCGTCTTGATCGGGCCGGCCGAAATCGCGTTTACGCGGATGCCGTCGGGGCCAAGATCATTGGCGAGATATTTGACGCTCGCCTCCAGAGCCGCCTTGGCCACGCCCATCACATTATAATGCGGAATGACTTTTTCTGCGCCGTAATAGCTAAGGGTCAGCATCGATCCACCTGGTTCCATCATTGACGCCGCACGCTGCGCGACAGCGGTAAAGCTGAACACGCTGATATTCATCGTCATTAGGAAATCGTCGAGCCCGACATCCATGTATCGGCCGCGCAACGCTTCTTTATTGGTGTATCCGATCGCATGGACGATGAAATCGATCTGCGGCCAGCGCGCGGAAAGCGTCGCAAAGGCAGCATCGAGCGCGGACATTTCGGACACATCGCAATCGATCAGAAAATCGCTGCCCAGCTCAGCCGCAAGCGGGCGCACGCGCTTTTCAAGCGCCTCTCCCTGATACGAAAAGGCAAGCTCGGCGCCCTCACCCGCCAGCTTCTTGGCTATGCCCCACGCAAGGCTGCGTTCGTTCGCCAGCCCCATGATCAGCCCACGTTTTCCTGCCATCAATCCGGCCATATGCCCGTCCTTGCAATCAGATTTTCTTACGGCTCTTCTAGCGCGACCGGGGCAGGATTGGCCAGAGCCGCGTTCAGATGCGCACCGATGACAAGGCCAAAGCCGACGATCCAGAAAAACAGCAGCGCCACCGTCACGCCGGCAAGGCTGCCATATGTCAGCGCGTATCCACCGAATGCAGCAATCGTTTTGGGAAGCAGCAACAATGCGCCATACCACCATAAGGTCACGAACAAGGCGCCCGGCCATTTGGGAAAGCGCCGCGCGCGGTATCGTGCGGGGGCGAGCGCCCAATAGACGGCGAACAGGCCCACGAACAACGCAAGGTTGACGATGAACCACTGCGATCCATCATCGATCAGCGCTCGTGCGGCGGGCACAAAGCGCAGCACCACTTCCTCTGTCGCGGTGAGAAGCACTTGTGCGGAAAACGCCACCATGATCAGCACGATTGCGGCAATCGTCACGGCAATCGAGCCGAGCCGATACTGCCAGAATGGCCGCCCGTAATCGGCACCATAGGCGCGCCGGAGGATGTCGCGGATCGTTTCGATGAAGCTGGTAACGGTCCATAATCCCACCGCCGCGCCGAACCACAGCAAAGACCCCGTGCGCGCGGACAACACTTCGCGCGTGGCCGCCGCGATCAGATCGCGCACCCCTTCGGGCAAAGTCACCAGCATCGATTGCACCGCGCGTGCGGCATCGTCGGGCTGCCCGATGGCCTGCGCCACTGCGGCAAGAATGATGAAGAACGGAAACAGGGTGATCAAGGTGAGATAGGCAAGATTGCCCGCATGGAGGAAACCATCGGCATATACCCCCAGCAACACACGCTTCGTTACATCGTAGATCGGACGACCAATGTCGAGAATGCGAGCAAGCCCGGCGTGCCGTTCGGCAAGCGGCTTGCGCAGCGCACGCTGCTCAGGGGTTTCGGGAGACCGGGGCCTCATACCCCCATCGCAAGCCGCGGGTTCCGATCGTCGGTCCAATCGGCGACGAATGCGGCAAGCGCAGCATCGTCCCTGGGCAGATCGACCATCAGCGTGACAAGCTGATCGCCACGAACGCCGCCCTTTGCCGTGAATCCCCGGCCCTTGAGCCTCAGCGTCTGCCCAGAGGTCGATCCCGGCGCAACCTTGAGCATGACGGGGCCTTCAACCGTCGGCACTTTCACGCTGGCACCGCCAACCGCCTCGGCAAGTGTCACAGGCAGGTTGAGCCGAACATTGTCGCCGTCGCGTTGGAAAAAGCGGTGCGGCTGGACTTCGATCGTCACGATGGCATCACCTGCGCCGCCGGGGCCGGGATCGCCCTTTCCGGTCAGCTTCATCTGCGTGCCGGTTTCGACGCCCGCTGACAGTTTGAGGTCGATCGTCTTCCCGTCGCGCAACGTGATCCGCTGCGGATTGAGCGATGCCGCATCTTCGAACGGCACGGCAAGCCGATAGGCCACATTGGCCCCTTTGGGAGGCGGTGCAGAACGTCCGCCAAAACCCCCGGCTGAACGCCCTCTGCCTCCGAACAGGCCTTCGAACAGGTCGCCTACATCAACGCCGTCTGCGGCAAATTCGAAGCCGCCCGGTCCGGCCCGCGATCCTTGCCCGCCAAAGCCACCGAACGGATTGGCCGGATTGCCGTCGGCATCGATTTCGCCGCGGTCGAATGCGGCACGCTTGGTCTTGTCGGACAACAGATCATAAGCGTGCGTCACGCGGCTGAACCGTTCGGCCGCTTTGGGATTATCCTTGTTGGTATCGGGATGCAGCTCTTTGGCAAGGCTGCGATACGCCTTTTTGATTTCGGCATCGGTCGCCGATTTGGCGACGCCGAGGGTGGAATAGGGATTGTCTGCCATGCCGCGCAGTTAGGAACAGCGGCGAACGACGGCAAGCGTCGCTGCGCTTCGTGCAATCGCCATCGGTGTTGGCTCAGCCATGATCGGCCCCGATTTTCTGGTGGTGACGGATCACCTCTTCGATGATGAACCGCAGGAACTTCTCGGTAAAATCGGGATCGAGTTCGGCATCGGCGGCTAACGCGCGCAATCGGCCAATCTGCCGTTCTTCGCGGTGCGGATCGGCTGGCGGCAGGCCATGTTCGGCCTTGTAACGCCCGACCGCCTGCGTCACCTTGAACCGTTCGGCGAGCATATAGACAAGTGCGGCATCGATATTGTCGATGCTCCTGCGAAACTGCTCAAGCGTCGTATCGGCCATCCCGTCCTCCCGAACCCCCGGGATGACCTTTCGGCGATCAGACGCGAAATGCAAGCATTGCATCCAGCTTCGCCGCAGTGGCACTTGCGTTTGCCAATGGCGATGCGCAGAGGCGAACGATGACCGCAACAATCCACCGCCTGACGCCGCGTACCCCCTCGCTCGACCCGCTGATTACGCTAGTCGCGGCCGAAATGAATCAGGTCAACGCCGTGATTCTCGACCGGATGCAGTCCGATATTCCGCTGATACCCGAATTGGCCGGCCATCTGATCGCTGGCGGGGGAAAGCGGATGCGCCCGATGCTGACGCTAGCAAGCGGGAGGTTGCTCGATTATCCAGGCACGCGGCATCACAAATTATCGGCAGCGGTCGAATTCATTCACACTGCGACGTTGCTCCATGACGATGTGGTCGATAGCTCCGACCTGCGGCGGGGACAGCGCACGGCGAACATCATCTGGGGCAATCCGGCGAGCGTGCTCGTTGGCGATTTCCTGTTCAGCCGCTCGTTCGAGCTGATGGTCGAAGATGGCAGCCTCAAGGTTTTGAAAATCCTGTCGAACGCCAGCGCGGTGATCGCCGAGGGCGAGGTCAATCAACTGACCGCGCAACGCCAGGTCACAACAACAGAGGATCGCTATCTCGACATTATCGGCTCCAAAACGGCTGCGCTGTTCGCTGCTGCCTGCCGGATCGCCGCCGTCGTTGCCGAACGCGATCCGGCGGTCGAAGAGGCGCTCGACAGCTATGGCCGCAACTTGGGGATCGCATTTCAGCTGGTCGATGACGCCATCGATTATGTATCCGATGAAGCGACAATGGGCAAAGGCGTTGGCGATGATTTTCGCGATGGAAAAATGACTTTGCCCGTGATCCTCGCCTACGCCCGCGGCGATGCAGAGGACCGCAAATTCTGGCAGGCCGCGATGGAAGGCCGCAGGATCACCGACGCCGATCTGGCAGAGGCGCAACGCCTGATCCGCCAGACCGATGCGGTTGGCGATACGATCGAGCGCGCGCGCCACTTCGGCAAACGCGCGATCGACGCGCTGGGACCATTCCCGGCAAGCCCTGCCAAAGCTGCGATGACAGAAGCCGTCGAGTTCGCCATCGCGCGGGGATATTGAGCCGGAGTGGACCTTCCGGTTCTCGAAGTTCTGAACGCTATCAAAGCGGCGTTGGCGCACTCATCCACTCTCGTTCTGATCGCCCCACCCGGTGCAGGGAAGACCACTGCCGTCGCGCCTTTACTGCTCGACCAACCTTGGTGCACCGGCCAAATCCTCCTCCTCTCGCCGCGCCGCCTTGCCGCGCGGGCGGCGGCAGAACGGATGGCAGACTTAGCGGGCGAAGCTGTCGGACAGACCATTGGCTATGCCACGCGGATGGACAGTCGCCAATCGTCGGCAACGCAGATTTTGGTGCTGACTGAGGGCATTTTCCGCAACCGCATTCAGGCCGATCCCGAACTGGCGGGTGTTTCTGCGGTGCTGTTCGATGAAGTTCACGAACGCAACCTCGACAGCGATTTCGGGCTGGCACTGGCGCTCGATGCGCAATCTGCATTCCGGCCCGACCTCAGGTTGATTGCAATGTCGGCAACGCTCGATGGCGCGCGGTTTGCCGATGCGATGGGTGGGGCACCGATCATCGAAAGCCAGGGGCGTTCGGATCCGCTGACGTTGCGACATATCGGCAGGAAGGCCGATGCGCGGATCGAGGACGAAATGGCGTCTGCCATCCGTCGCGCGTTGGGGGAGGAGGATGGAGATATCCTCGCCTTCCTTCCCGGCTTAGCGGAGATCGAGCGCACCGCAGATCGGCTGGCCGGGGTAAACGCCGAAATACACCCCCTGCACGGCACGCTCGACGCAGCGTCACAGCGTGCGGCCATCCGCAAGGGAACAGATCGCAAAATCGTCCTTGCCACCAGCATCGCCGAAACCAGCCTGACGATTGACGGCGTGCGAATCGTCGTCGATTCAGGTCTGGCAAGACGCGCTCTTTACGATCGAGCAGCGGGCAGCACGCAGCTCGTCACCCAACGTGTGAGCCGGGCCGCAGCAACGCAGCGCGCAGGGCGGGCCGCCCGGCAAGCGCCGGGTGTTGCCTACCGGTTATGGGAAGAAGCAGCCACGGCGGGGCTGCCCCCCTACGATTCTCCCGAAATTCTCCAAGCCGATCTGTCTGCGCTGGTCCTCGATTGCGCAATCTGGGGCGTGTCCGATCCGGCGGCGCTTCGCTGGATCGATCCCCCTCCCGCCGCAGCGGTCTCGGAGGCCCGCGCGCGGTTGCGCGAGCTCGACGCGATCGATCCGGATGATCGCCCGACGAGGCATGGCCGCGCGATGGCGCGATTGCCGCTGCCGCCCAGGCTGGCGCACATGCTGATCACTGCCGCTGGCATGGGGATCGGTTCAACTGCAGCCGAAATGGCGGTGCTGATTTCAGAACGAGGACTTGGCGGCAATGATCCCGACCTCGAAACGCGTCGCGACCGGTGGAAACGCGATCGAGGCCAGCGCGCCGACGCGTCACGAGGACTGGCCCGTCGCTGGCGCGGGCTCGTTGCTGGCGGCGATAGCGGCCACACCGAAAACAGGCACGATGCCATTGCCATCTGTGTCGCGCTCGCGTTTCCCGATCGTATAGCACGGCGGCGCGGGGCGAGTGGCGAATATTGGGCATCGACAGGCGGGCGTGGGTACCGGCTGGACGCGGCACACCATCTTGCCCGTAGTGAGTGGCTGGCGGTTGCCGATGTTCAGGGTGCAGCTGGCGGGGCCCGGATCACCGCAGCGGCCGCAATCGAGCCTTCCACAGTCGAACAATTGTTCGCCGACAGGATCGAAACAGAAAACAGCGCGCGTTTCGATCCCGCCACGCGGCGCATCGAGGCGCAGACTGGCAGACGGCTGGGGGCGATCATATTGACGCAAGGGGGCAGCGTCTCGCTGTCGGCAGATACGATTGCCAACGCACTGATCGAAGGCGTGCGCACGCACGGTCTTACAATGCTGAATTTCAGGGGTGCACCCGCCCTGCTGCGGGCAAGGGCCAGCTTCGCAGGGATCGATACCCTGACAGATAACGCATTGATGACTCGGCTCGATGATTGGTTACCGCCGATTGTCGCGGGCAAGCGTGATCTTGACGAGATTGCATCCGGCGCGCTGCATGATGCCCTTGCAGCGTTGCTCGACTGGAACGAGCGCAAAACAATCGATGCGCGTGCCCCGGCCGAATTTTCATCGCCCGCAGGAACCCGTCACGCGATCGACTATGGTGCCGAAAGCCCTGCCGTAACGCTCCGGGTGCAAGCGGTGTTCGGGCTCGACTGCCACCCCGTCGTTGGTGTCAACGATATGCCGCTTATACTCTCGCTCACTTCGCCTGCAGGACGCCCGATCCAGACGACACGCGATCTGCCCGGCTTCTGGCGCGGTAGCTGGGCCGATGTCGCCAAAGACATGCGCGGCGCTTATCCCCGCCACAACTGGCCGGACAGGCCGTGGGAGGCGACGGCAAGCCTCAAGACCAAGAAGGCGCTTGCGAGGAATCGCGGAATCGGGGATTAGGCGCGGCCATGATCAAGGCACGCCTCATCCAGCATTCAAAAACCGCAATGCAGGCCGGCCGGGCGAAGGACGGCGATTGGTCGCTCGAGTTCGAGGCAGCCGATGCGCAGCGCGCCGATCCGCTGATGGGCTGGGCGGGATCACGCGACACGCGGCGTCAAATCAATCTGCAATTTCCGTCGCTTGAGGCGGCAAAGGCCTATGCTGCGGAAAAGGGCATTGCGGTTACGATTGTGCCGGCCGCCGGCAAGGCGCTCAAAATTCAGGCTTACGCAGACAATTTCAGATAAGGGCGCTGGCCAGCAACAGGATCAGCCGCGCGTCGATCGCACAGCCGTCGGCGCGTTTGGCGGAAACAAAGTTCGCAATGCCCGAAAGCGCGACGCGGTGAACGGTGATGTTCTCTCCCTCGACGCCGCCGCCATCGCTCACCTTCTCAAGATCGAACGCGCGGACCAGCGAAAAACTTTCGCTGACGATACCCGGTGACGAAAAAAATTCGCCTACCAGTTCGATCCTTCCGGCGCGGTAGCCCGTCTCCTCTTCGAGCTCACGTCCAGCAGCGACGAGGATATCCTCACCCTCTTCTTCATCGCCGACGAGTCCTGCGGGAAATTCGAGGCAATTCTGCCCCAACGGCACACGAAATTGTTCGACGAGGATGACATCCCCTGCGTCGACCGCCAAAATCATCGCGGCCTTGATCCCGCGCGCGCGGCTGACATATTCCCAGCGGCCCTTGCGCTTGGCGGTCATGAACCGCCCCTGCCAGACGATTTCTTCGGGCTCAGTCATAGTGCACCTCGTCATTGCGCGCAAAGCGAAGCAATCCAGACTGCTTGCCGCTACTCTGGATTGCCGCGTCGCTGCGCTCCTCGCAATGACGAAATTAGAGTTCGATCAACCTGTCGGGAAGTTCGTTGCGGTCATCTGTCGCACGTGGCAAATGCTGGGCAAGGATGATCCCGACGTCGCGGACCGCGGCAATCATACCATCGGCGATGCGGTCATCCTTCACCTCGACAATCAGATCAGCCATCGCCTGCCCCCAATCCTCATTGGGCACGACTTTGTGAATCGCTTCATCGGCCACGATTTCGGCGCGATGTTCGGCAAGCGAGACGTAGATCAGAATGCCCGTCCGCCCCGTCGTCCGCTGTTCGGCCCCGACCTTGAAATAGCGCACCGCGCGCCTGTGAACGCGTGCCGTTTTGATGATTCCTGGCGTCAACGCGATCAACAATGGCTGCCAGATCAACACCAGGCGTGTAACAAGGAACGCGATCACAAACGTTGCCAGTGACAATTCCAGTGCCTCGGCCACCGTGGGGTCGTCTCCCCACCCGCCCGAAACCGCGTGAATCAGATCGGTTGCTACCTGCGGAAACGCAGCCATTGCAGTCATCGCGATCACGCCGATCGTTGCAGACCACCAGACGGCAATATCGAGATAGCGATCCGATGCTTCGGCCACGATCGTCACGATCTCGCCGGCGGTTCCGCCTTCTGCCGCGCGCACCGATTGGCTAACGCGGACATGATCGGCCTGCGACATTCCGGTCTGACGCCGGCCATCCCGAGATTGGCCCGATTGTCTTGCAGCCGCCATTACCATCCCCCCGAAGCGCCGCCACCGCCGAAGCTGCCGCCGCCACCCGAAAAGCCACCGCCACCGCCCCAGCCGCCACCGCCGCCGCCGAAATCGCCTGGACCCCAGATAATAACGGGTCCGCCGCCGAACCTCTTGCCGCGCCTGCCGAACATCGAACGCAGCATCGGCAAGATGAAAAAGAAGAAGATAAACAGCCAGAAAATGACGTTGCTCGACTGCCCGTCGTTTTTGGGCTGCTGCGCGCGCAATGTCCTGGCCTGTGCTGCGGCCTCACCAGCGGGCAATCGGATCAGCTGCATCACCGCAGCCGCGCCGGCGGCAATCCCACCGGGATAATCGCCTGCCTTGAAACGCGGCGTCATGTCATTGCGGATGATCCGCGCTGCCAGCACATCGGGTACGACATCGCCAAGCCCGTTGCCAACCTCGATTCGCGCCCGGCGTTCATTGGGCGCAACGATCATCACGATGCCGTTATTTTCATCTTTCTGGCCAATCCCCCACGCATCGCCCAGTTTGTAACCATATTCGGCAATGTCATAGCCTTGGAGATCGGGAACCGTCGCGATCACCAGTTGCCGGGTTGTTTCGGTTTCGAGCTGCTCGAGCTGTGCGGTCAGCTGGGCTTCGGTTTCGGGCGACAGCAAATTGGCGGCATCCACCACGCGCCCGGTCAGCTTGGGAAAGTCTTGCGCATATGCAATGTGTCCCGACAAAAGCAGCCAACCGCACAAAAGCCCCTTCAGCCAGCAAAGCGAGGCCGATCGAAGCATTGCGCGCCCTTCAGCTCCTCCCCATCCTATTTCCCGAAATCCATCTTGGGCGCGACATTGGCGTTGGGCGTGACCGCGGTATACGGCGTCATCGGCTCTGCACCGTAGAAAATCTTCGCGCCGATCGCATCGGGGAAGGTGCGGATCGTGGTATTATAGTCCTGCACCGCAACATTATATTTCTGGACGGCGGTCGTGATCCGGTTTTCGGTGCCCTCTAGCTGGGGCAGCAAATCGCGGAAAGTGTCCTGGCTTTTCAGCGTCGGATACGCTTCGACATTGACGAGCAACCGGCTGAGCGGACCCGATAGCGCGCCCTGCGCTTCCTGAAATGCCTGCATCTTGGCAGGATCGTTCAGATCGTCGGCTGATACCTGTACCGATGTGGCCCGCGCGCGCGCGCCGATGACTTCGGTGAGGATATCTTTTTCCGAACCCGACGCACCCTTGGCCACCGCCTCAAGATTGGGGATCAGATCGGCACGGCGCTGGTAGGCGGCCTGGACATCGGCCCATTTCGCCTTGGCATTTTCTTCGGCTGTCGGCACCGAGTTGACGCCGCACCCGGCAAGCGATGCCGCGAGCAGCGGGACCGTAATCAGACTGCGCATGTGAACTTTAGCCATAACCGCAACTCTCCCAAGCGATATTGTGCGGTCAGGAGATAGGGGGGCCGGCGGCAACCCGCAATACGCTTGGCAGAAGCGCCACTCTCTGCAAATGGGCAATCGTTTACGGGGGTCGTAAACGAGAGGGAGCCGGGGAAATGTTGAGTGAGTTCAAAGCGTTCGTTAACAAGGGCAATGTGCTCGATCTGGCCGTAGGCGTGTTGATCGGCGCCGCATTCGGCAAAATCATTGAATCGTTTACGAACGACGTGCTGATGCCCTTCATTAGCCTGATCACGGGCGGTGGCGTCGATTTTACGAGCAAGTTCATCGTTTTGAGCGGCGGTAACGGATCAGCCTTTGCATCGCTCGATGCGGCAAAGGCCGCCGGAGCCAACGTGTTTGCCTATGGCAGTTTCATCACAGCGGCGATCAATTTCCTGATCCTGGCATTTGTGATCTTCATGATCGTTCGCCAGGCCAACAAGATGCTCAAGCGAACCGACGATGCCGCAACGCCTGAAGATATATTGTTGCTGCGCGAAATCCGCGACGGTTTGAAGCGCCAGTCCTGAACGGTCAGGCCGCAGCCAGATCTTCGGAAACGGCTGCAGCCAGGCTAGTCCCATCGAGAATACGCGCGGTATCGTCGCGCACGATCATCATCGCGCGGCGAATTTCGCACGTGGTTTCGTCGCGACAATCCTTGCAGCGTTTATACGCTGTCCGGCTGACGCACGGCACCAGCGCGAGCGGACCTTCGATCGTGCGGATGACATCGCCCAGCGAGATCAGATGCGATGGCCGCGCCAGCGCAAACCCGCCCTGCTTGCCCCGCGTCGAAACAACCAGATTTGCGGCCTTCAATTCGCTCAGGATAATTTCGAGAAACTTGCGCGGCACCACGGCCTCCTGCGCGATCCGGCTCATTGGCACGGGCGCATGGCCGGGCAATTCGCGCGCAAGCAGGAGCATGGCGCGCAAGCCATAGCGGGAACGTTGGGTCAGCATTTAATCTCCCTAGTCCGTAGTGGACATTGGAGCAAGGGGAGGGCGGGACTGGGCAGGAACATACAAGACTCTGCCTGCGGCAAAGCCTGCGCGGTGTTTTGAACAATCTGGTTCGCCAACAGTTCTATGGGTCATGACAAACCGATAAGGGACACGGACCGTGAATTTGAAACAAGGAACGCTGGTCGCGGTAATGGACGGGGCCAAGCTCAAGCTGTTCAGCAACACCGTTGCTTCGGGACCGATCACACTTGTTGAACAGCCCGCGCGCGACGTATCGATGAACAACAAGGGTTCAGGTGGGCGTCATTTCAGCAGCTCAGCCAATCCGTCGGATAGCCAGCAAACCGAAGATGCCTTTGCAGCGGGCGTGGCTGAAATGCTTAACCAGCTGATCCTGGATGGCAAAATCGAAGACCTCGTCGTGATCGCGGCACCGCGCAGCCTTGGCGAACTGCGAAAGCATTATCATAAGAATTTGAAAGCGAAACTCGCTGGCGAAATTGCGAAGGATCTCACAGGCCATTCGATTGCTGATATCGAGCATGCGATTGTCGCGCATTGAGACCGTTTGCTGCAATGACGGCAAAAACCATAAAGATGGCTCGCGCTCCGAATTTAGTCGTGCCCTCTGTCAAGTCCGTGATAAAAGACATGCGGGTCCATGATGTGACAAGAACCGTAAGCATGGAGACCAGCATTTCTCCCGGGAATGGTTCGCGTTTTGCGGACCTTGCGGTTTGCCAAGGCTTCGGCCGTGGAATTTTTTACGCCCCAACTTCCTGATGCAGCTGCCAGCCTTGGCCTAGCTCTTGTTGTGTCTTCGCACACCCCATTGCTTCTGCTCAACACCGATATGATCGTCGTTGCCGCCAGCAGTTCGTTCTGCAGCCAATTCGGACTTCAGCCTGCCGATGTGCCAAAACAATCGTTCTTTGATCTTGGTCAGGGCGAATGGGACGTTCCGCAGCTTCGGCCGTTGTTGAAATCCGTTGCGTCAGGCGCGGCCCCGATCGACGCATATGAGTTCGAATTGATCCGGGCTGGCCTGCCCACCGCCTGCCTGTGCATCCATGCCCATCGAGTCGAGCTTTTGCCCGATGCCGATTTGTATATCGTCGTTGCGCTCGCCGACGAGACGCATCTGCGTCATACCGAAAAGGCAAGAGCAAAGCTCCTCCGGGAAAAGCAGGAATTGCGGCGGGAATTGCAGCATCGGGTGGCAAACAGCCTGCAGATCATTGCCAGTATCCTGATGCAAAGCGCGCGGCGAGCGCAATCCGAAGAGGCTAGCCACCATATTCAGGATGCGCATCATCGCGTGATGTCGCTGGCAACGCTACAGCGGATGCTGGCCAAAGACAGCGACGATGAAGTTTCGCTTGCGACATATCTCACCGATTTGTGCGCGAGTATTTCGGCGTCGATGATCGCCAACGCGCAGACGCTCAGGATCGATGTCACCGTCGATGAAAGCCGGGTATCGGCCGATGAATCGATCAGCGTCGGGCTGATCGTGACTGAACTTGTCATCAACGCGCTCAAGCACGGCTTTCCCAATCGCAACAAGCGCGGCACGATTGCGGTGGACTACAAAAGCGACGGACAGGGCTGGATAATATCGGTTCGCGACGATGGCGTCGGGATGCCCGATCCTGCGCTGAAAGTGAAGCCGGGGCTCGGCACCGGGATTATCGAGGCTTTGGCGGTACAGCTCGAGGCCGTTATCGAGATCAGCGATGCTAAACCGGGAACGTTGGTGACTGTGACTCACGCAACTGATGATGATGACGCGGCTATCCCCCGGCTCGTTTGAGCGTTGTCACTTCGGCGAACGAAAGCAATCACTTAACATTCAGCAGCAATGCGCCTATATCCCAGCTGCCGGATTCGTTCGGCTATGGCGATAAATGATGCCGTGCAATAGATGCAGCGGACCCGGGGGCGGTACCCGGCGGCTCCACCATAACCTGCCGTGCTTTCAGCGATGGCAGGCCATGACGGGGCCGAACTAGGATCGACGTGTGTTGAAAAGCGGTATTTTTGCCCGGCATGAATAAGCCGTGAAATGGTTCAAAACTCATAAGTGCCAACGATAACGAAGCACTTGCTCTCGCAGCATAACCGTG
>JANPIQ010000074.1:0-11212 GCA_031425075.1 Sphingomonadales bacterium | reverse complement strand
GCGACGGTTGCCGTCGCAACCCCATGCTGACCCGCGCCGGTTTCGGCGATGATCCGCGTCTTCCCCATCCGGATCGCAAGCAGGATCTGGCCAATGCAATTGTTGATCTTGTGCGCGCCGGTGTGGTTGAGTTCATCGCGTTTGAACCAGACCTGCGCGCCACCAAGCTCGGCCGTCAAACGCTCGGCAAAGTAAAGCGGTGACGGGCGGCCGACATAATGCTCCATCAGGTCGTCAAACTCGGCCTGAAAACTCTTGTCATTCTTGGCTTTTTTATACTCGGCCTCAAGCGCAAGGACAAGCGGCATCAGCGTTTCGGCGACATAGCGTCCGCCAAACTGGCCGAAATGGCCGCGGTCGTCGGGCTGGTTGCGGAGCGAATTCGCACCGCGCGGCAGGATGTCTGTCTGGGTCATGATTGCCGCGCCGCTTGAAGGAATGCCGCGATCTTGTCCACATCCTTGATGCCGGGTGCGCTTTCGACGCCTGAGGATACGTCGACCAACGGCGCGCCGGTCACGCGGATGGCCTCGGCGACATTGTCTGGGGAAAGCCCGCCTGCAAGCGCCCAGGGGAGCGGATGGTAAAACCCTGCAAGCAGCGACCAATCGAACCTGACGCCCATGCCACCGGGCAGAGCCGCCCCATCAGGCGTCATGGCGTCATACAGCAGCCGTGACGCCGCCCCGCGATAGCTTGCCGCCATTGCAAGATCGGCGCGCGCCCGGATTGCAACCGTGGCCCAGATCTCAAGCCCGGTACACGTCGCAATCGCCGCAGCGCGGTTGGCGGGCGTCTTGTGCAACTGGATCACATCGAGCTTGGCTGTCTCGATCGCCTGATTGAGCAGTGCATTGCATGGCTCGACGAAGACGCCAACCTTGGAGACATGAGAAGGCACCCGAGCGGCCAGTTCGGCAGCCCTGTCAAAATCGACATGGCGTGGCGATGGCGGAAAGAACATCAGCCCGACATGGCTCGCCCCGCCTTTGATAGCCGCATCAAGCGTTTCGGGCGTCGATAGCCCGCAGATCTTGATCTTGGTAGCCATTGCGCAGCAGTCACCTCTCCGCGATGACATCGAGGAGCGCATCGATGCGTTTCAACAGCCGGGGCTCTTCGGCGTCATAAGTCTCGTTGAACGACCCCGTGTCGCGCCAATCGATCAGCGACTTTGGGCGATAGCCCGGTGGCAGATCGTTGAATATGGCAACAAAATCAGCGCGCAACACATCGTCTGGCGCCAGCGCCGTCAATGGTTGGCTTTGAGGATCGATCCCGCGCGCGCGGAGTTTCTCGAGCAGAGTTGGATTGATGTGAGAGTCCGGGGTAATTCCCCGCGACGACACTTCAATGGCAATGCCGCGTTGGGCGGCACGCTTGCCGATAAGCTCGCGCGAGATGGCGCTCTTTACCGAGCCGAACTGGCATACCAGCAGCAGTCGGGTCCGCCTCGCACGCGCAATTGCGGGAAACGCCGGAACAACCGCCGCAACGATGAGAAATAACCTTCGTTTCATAACGTCGCTTCGATCGCTCTTGCGGCGACATCGGGGTCGGTGGCTTGTGTGATCGGCCGGCCGACCACCAGAAGCGATGCCCCTGCATCCAACGCAGCACGCGGGGTCACCACACGTTTTTGATCGCCGGCATGTCCATTGGAGGGGCGGACGCCCGGCACCACCAAGAAACCGCGCGGCCAGAATTTATGGACGGCGCGCACCTCTTCGCCTGAACACACGACGCCATCGAGCCCGGCTTCACGCGACAGCGCGGCAAGCCGCATGACCTGTTCGTGCGGATCTCCTGTATAACCGACAGCGGCCAGATCATCGGCATCGAGGCTGGTCAGCACTGTAACGGCGACGATTTTGGTGCCTTCGGGCGCAGCGGCCTTGGCATCTTCCATCATGGCCCGACCGCCCGCTGCATGAACCGTCAGCACCGCCACTTCGAGCGGCGCGAGTGCCTGTACGGCCTTGGCGACGGTATTCGGTATGTCGTGCAGTTTGAGATCGAGGAAGATCGGCAACCCGATCTTTGCCATTTCGCGAACGCCGACACGGCCGTTGGCCGAAAAAAACTCCAGCCCCAGCTTGATCCCGCCGACATGCGCTTTCACCCGCAACGCCATGGCCTTTGCCCGCTCGAGATCGGGCGTATCGAGCGCGACGTATAGCGGCGAAGTCATGAAACCCCCGGCGGCACCGCCATCGGCGCGGCGGCAGGCGGCATCATCGACGGGGGTTCGGGCGCAGGCGCTGGTCTTACGTCGGCAAGTGCGCGCTCCATCGTTCCGATCCTGCGTTTGAGCGACCAGCGCGTTGCACGGTGCAGGACAAGTGCGGGGATAAGCCCTGTCAGGAACGCGCCGATCAGCAGCACCGGCAGCTTGGTATCGAGCTGCAATCCGTTCCACAGATTAATCGTGATCGCCGTCCAGTTGGCAAAGGTGAACAATGCGATGATCACTGCGATCAGGACCCAGAACAAGGTTTTCAAAAATTGCATCGTCACGTTCTCGCCCGGTTCGGTTTTGTGCTGCGCCCCAGTCTACTCGTGAGTCGTTCGGTCTGCAATCTGTGCGCGGACCTCGGCGATCTGCGCATCTGCCAGCGGCAATTTCGACGCTTCTTCGTCGAGTATTGCGACGATCAGCGCCTTTTTTGCGTCCTGCGACACATTTGGGGGATTGGGAAGCGTAGACAGCACGATATCGAAAAGCCGGTCTGCACCGTGTAACCGACCCCAGAGATAGTCGTTTTCGCGATAGGAACGGCTGAAAAACGCACCGAAGCTGTTGAATTCGATGCCCTTCAATGTTTCGGTGACGCCGCCCTTGACCATAGTCACATCGTCGGGCGAAATCCGGTCGACTTTGATCGGATCGAACTCGTCGAGCCCTTCGCCTTGGAGCATCGGGAGTGTGGCCAGATCAAAAAACGGAAAGCCAAGATAGGCGAACATCAAAGTGCGGCGATGCTCCTTCGGACAAAGCGCGAATGCTTCGGCCAGCGCAATATCGGCATCGGTATCTAGCGCAGTCAGATTGCGCGCCTGGTCCACGCTTTCAAGGAACGCCAACGGGTCGGCAGGATCGCAACGGCTATAAATTCCGGTCGCGTCACGATCGAGATAGCGCGCTAACAAGCCGAACAGGATCGCCCGAACCGGCTCTATCACGTTGGCATCGGCCAGCGCATTGTGCACCCGGCCTAGCGTGCGCAAAACGAACCGCATCCGCCGGATGCGAAATCCCAGATCGAAACTGCGAAAAAAGGCGACCGCGGCCTCGCTGGCGCCCTTGCCGACGCCCGCCGAAACCTTGTCGGCCCCACGCGCCCGTACGTGTTCCCACAGGCGCTGTCGAAATGCATCGAAAGCGGCGCCGCGCAGTTCGGGATCGCGCCGCTGCGCAATCAGCGCCACGTCTTCGACCACAGCCGCAAGCTTCGCATGGGCATAGGCCGCGTAGCTATACCCTGCATCGCGCGCAGCCCGATCCTGCGCCTTACGCCGCCACCCCTGCAATCGCGCCGGCGTTGGCTTGTCGAGAAAAAACGTCAGGCCGAACAGCGCCTCGATGGCTTCCTCGACATCTGGGCGCAGCGCTTCGACGATATGCTGCATCCGCCGGATCCGCGCCGATCGGGCTTCGAGCGATTCAAGGCTGTCGCGGATGGGCTGTTCGCGCGGGATATCGGACATGGCGCCGAATATCGTTGCGAAGAACCCCGGAAGCGTCATGCCGCCATTTTTGGTCAGTCGCACCGATTTCATGCCGGGTTTTGGATCGATATACACAAATCGCCGGTCGACCTCACGGCGTGCCGGGCGATCGCGCAACGCTTCGATTGCAGGGCGGAACGGAGCGTTGGCCAGGATCGAACCATCGATCAGCACCGACAATTCGGCACTCGCGCCGCGTTCGGGAAGGATGCGTGACAAAAAGGGCGAACGCCCCGGCCATTTGCGTGCGCGCGCCACAAGCACCCCATCGAGCTCGGCGACATGAAAGGGCGGAAATGCGCCCGGAAAGCTCGCCGTGGCGCGGGCCGCAAAGGCCAGTTCGGCAGTGTCGCAAATCGGCGCGGTTCCCTTTTGCGCGAAAGAAATTGTAACGCGGTGCTCGGTTTCTTCGATCTCGGCAGGGCTGTTGAGCCGAAGCCGCTGCGGATGGCCGGCAAAATCGGTGACGGTCACGAACAGATCGAGCGGTTGATCGGGCGGCAAAAGACGTGGCCCGCGCGGAAGCGCCGCCATCGCATCGAATGCATCGAGCAGCATCGCTGTAAACCCTGCGCCGCCGAACGGGGGGGCAAGCCAGCGTGCCCGCACAAGCCGTGACAGCTTGAAACGCACCTCTTCACGCGCTTCCGGAGAAACGGTTCTGCGCAACGTTCCGCCGCGTCGTCCGGTCATCCACCACACGATCGGCATCGCCCAGAATTTGGTGAAACGCGAAAGCGGTCTCGCATCGGGATCGAGAAGCCGGTCGACATCGGCATTGTCGAGCCACAAATCAGTCAAAGGCTCAAGGCTTTGCCCCGTTGCAATCGCCTGCGCGAGAAAAACCCCATTGATGCCGCCTGCGCTTGCGCCTGCAATAATATCAGGAAGAACGCGCAGCCGCACCTGCTGATCGCGTTCGGCCGCCTTGAAAAGGCTGTGCCACGCATGTTCATGCGGGTCGGCAGGTGCTTGTCCTGCGTGGAAGCTGCGGCTGGCCCGCGCAAGCCGCCAGACTTCCTTGGTAACGCCGTGCATGTAGACGGCAAGGCTAACCCCGCCATAGCAGATCAATGCCAGCCGGAGTTCCTTTTCACGCATAGTTTCAACGTGACAGGCAACACGCATGTTGTCGAGAAGCTGCGGACAATCGGATTGACAAAGTTCCTTTAATGTTCTAGGTGAAACACATGGCTTTGTTTGATGTGTCCCGCAATTTCACGCCACGCGAGCCAGCGCAGGCCGGCGACGTGATTTCGCACGGGACGGGTCGTCAACCTCCAGCTTCGTCCCAGAGGCGATGAGGCCGATGGCAAAGCCGCAAAAGCGATTCGTGTGCGCCGCTTGCGGTTCGGTTTCGTCGAAATGGGCAGGGCAGTGCGTGGAATGCAAGGAGTGGAATTGCATCGAGGAAGATGCATCGGGGCTGGTCACGCCGTTCCGTGCACGGCACGATCTGCATTCGGGGGGGCAGACGCTGAAGATGGTCGGGCTCGATACCGTCGTGCCGCTGCCGCCGCGGCTCAAGACCGGGATAGGGGAACTTGATCGGGCGATGGGCGGCGGGTTTGTCGCAGGCTCGGCCACGCTGATCGGCGGCGATCCGGGCATCGGAAAATCGACATTGCTGTTGCAGGCAGCGGCGCTCATCGCCCGGGAGGGCCGCAGCGTTGCCTATATTTCGGGAGAGGAAGCGGCCGATCAGGTGCGGCTGCGCGCGCAGCGATTGGGGCTTGGCGATGCACCGGTGCAACTGGGTGCGGCAACATCGGTGCGCGACATTCTGACCACTCTGGGCAGCGCAACACCGCCTGCGTTGATGGTCATCGATTCGATCCAGACGATGCATAGCGATTTGATCGAAGGCGCCCCCGGCACCGTCAGCCAGGTGCGCGCGTCGGCGCATGAACTGATCCGGTTTGCCAAGGAACGCGGAACCGCGCTCGTGCTGGTCGGCCATGTGACCAAGGATGGCAGCATTGCCGGACCTCGCGTTCTTGAACACATGGTCGATACCGTGCTGAGTTTCGAAGGCGAGCGAACGCATTTGTATCGCATCTTGCGCGCGATCAAAAACCGCTTTGGCGGTACCGATGAAATCGGCGTGTTCGCGATGGGAGAGGGCGGGCTTGGTGAGGTTGGCAACCCATCGGCGCTGTTCTTGTCCGAACGCAGCGATGGCGTGGCCGGAACCGTCGTGTTCCCGGCATTGGAAGGCACGCGCCCCGTGTTGGTTGAAATTCAGGCGCTGGTGGTCAGGCTGGCAAGTGGCGCAACACCCAGGCGTGCCGTCGTCGGTTGGGATCAGGGGAGGCTGGCGATGGTGCTTGCAGTGCTTGAGGCGCGATGCGGGCTGAGCCTTTCGACGTGCGAGGTCTATCTCAACGTTGCGGGCGGATATCGGCTGACCGATCCTGCCGCCGATGTTGCGGTTGCCGCAGCGCTTGTTTCCGCACTTTCCGAACGGCCGGTGCCCGAGGCGAGTGTGGCGTTTGGCGAAATCGCGCTCTCTGGCGAAATCCGTTCGGTCGCGCATTCGGGGATGCGGTTGCGCGAAGCTGCAAAGCTGGGATTCGAAACCGCGATCGTGCCCAAAGGCAGTGACGGGCAGGGGCTTCGCCTGCGCGAATATGCACGGCTTTCGCTTCTCGTCGATGCACTGCTGGGCCGTGATTGAGCCTCGACGGTTTGCGCGACCCAGCCTAAAGGCGCGTATATGACCGGGCTTGATATCGTGGTGCTGTTACTGATCGGGTGGTTGGCAATTGCCGGTTTGCGCCACGGCTTTGCCGCCGAGGCGATATCGGTCGCTTCATGGATCGCAGGCTTTTTCGCGGTGCGGCTGTTCCACACACCTGTTGCCGATTTTCTGGGCGAACGCGTCGGCACCCAGAGCGGCGCGGCGGTGCTGGCCGCAGCATTGCTGTTTGGCGTGACGTTCGGCATCGGCAAGCTGATCGCGAGCAAGATCGGATCGGCCTCGCGCGCGTCTGCCTTTTCGTCGTTCGACCGCCTGCTGGGCTTCGGGTTCGGGGCCTGCAAGGGGCTGCTTGCCGCCAGTTTTGCATTCCTGCTGACTTCGCTTGGCTATGACACGGTTTTCGGCGGGCGCAGCGAGCGGCCCGAATGGATCACTACCTCGCGCACCTATCCGCTGCTCGATGCAACCGCGCGCGCGCTCGTCGATTTTGCCGAAAACAGGCAGCGCGGCGGCGTCGCCGATGGCAACAGCTGAGATGGCCGAGCCGCTCTACACGCGCGATATCCTGCGGCTCGCCGCCGACAGTGCCGAACTGGTCCGTCTCGACGATCCGCATGGACGTGCAGAAGCGCGATCGCCTGTCTGCGGTAGCGCGATGATTGCCGAGGTTACGATCGACGGGCAGGGGCGGGTGGCAGCGTTCGGCGGCGAAGTGCATGCATGCGCGATGGGGCAGGCGTCGGCCACGCTGGTCATGCGTCACGCAGCGGGAATGACACCTGGAGATGTGGCCGCGGCGCGCGACGGGTTGATCCGATATCTGGGCGGGGAAACCGACAAACTGCCATGGGCCGAAATGGCAGTGTTTGCGCCGGTGCGATCGCGGCCTGCGCGTCATGGCGCGATCATGCTGCCCTTCGATGCCATGCTTGCTGCAATCGAATCCGCGCGCTGATGGCAGCACCACACGATCCGTCGGTTCTTCGCGAAGGCGCGATCCTTCTGGGCGCGGGAATCGTATTCGTCATGGCGTTTCGCAAGGCCGGGCTTGGTGCCGTGCTGGGGTTTCTGATCGCGGGCGTTGCCATCGGTCCACACGCATTGGGGCTAGTCGGCGAAGGCGAAACCAAGCTGGCGGTGGCAGAACTCGGCATCGCGTTGCTGCTGTTTCTGGTCGGGCTCGAATTGAGCCCGGCGCGATTGTGGAAGCTGAAACGCGACATATTCGGCCTCGGGCTTGCACAGGTAACGATCTGCGGTCTGGTGCTTGCGCTGCTGATAGGGCTCATTGCCGATGTCACGCTCGGTGCCGCGCTCGCGCTCGGGCTGCCGCTCGCGCTATCCTCGACCGCGCAAATCATGCCGACGCTCAAATCGTCGGGCCGAATGAACACGCCGTTTGGCGAGCGCGCCTTTTCGATTCTGCTGTTTCAGGATCTTGCGATTGTGCCGCTGATCACCATCATTGCGGCGTTATCCCGCGCGCCTGCCGATCCGGGTGCACCGCCGGGCTGGATGTTGGGCCTTTACACGATCGGGGCGATTGCAGGCCTAGTTCTCGCCGGGCGCTACATCATCAGCCCGTTGCTGCGACTGACAGGCCGGTTGGGCGAGCGCGAGCTGTTCGTGGTGGTGGGGTTGTTCACCGTGGTCGCGGCGGCGGCGCTGATGCAATCGCTCAGCCTGTCAACCGCGCTAGGTGCATTCGTGGCCGGCGTCATGCTGGCGGATTCCCCCTATCGTCATGAAATTGAAGCCGATGTCGAGCCGTTTCGTGCTATCCTGCTCGGGCTGTTCTTCATGGCCGTCGGTCTTGTCCTCGACGTCCCGGCGATCCTTGCCAATCCGTGGTTCGTCATTGGCATGGCAGCCTTGCTGGTGGTCACCAAAACAGCATTGATCTTTGCGCTGGCAAAGGCTTTCGGAATGGCGACGCGGCCGGCGTTCAGCCTTGGCCTGCTGCTGAGCCAGGGCGGCGAATTCGGCTTTGTGTTGTTCGCGCAGGCGCAAGCCGCGCTGCTGATCGAGCCTGAGGCTGCAAGCCTATTCGGCGCGATCGTTACATTGTCGATGGCCACGACACCGTTCCTGTTGATGTTCGCGCGGCGGCTTGAAAAAAGCGCGCTATCGGCGGGGCAAACCCCAGAGGGGCCGGAAAACGCAGCCCAGACAAAGGCCATCGTGGTCGGTTTCGGTCGGTTCGGACAAACGGTTTCGCAAGTGCTGATGGCAGGCGGGGTTTCGGTCACATTGATCGACATCAAACCCGAACAGATCGAGCTTTCGGGAAATTTCGGAGCGAAGGTATATTTCGGCGATGGCCGCCGGATCGATTTGTTGCGACAGGCAGGCGCCGAGGACGCGCGATTGATCGCATTTTGCATCGATGACCGAGAATTTGGGGCCAAGGAAATCGAACCGATCCTCCTTGCCTTTCCCGATGCGCAGATCATGGTGCGTACATTTGACCGCAGGCACCAGCTCGCATTGAATGGCGTCGCGATTGCAGGCGCTGTTCGCGAAGTTTATGAATCGGCTGTCTGTCTTGGACGCGAGGCGCTCGATGCGCTCGGCTATGACGATGATGAGCAGGATTATGCAGTCCGGTGTTATCGCCAGCGCGACGATGACCGGCTAGTGGCGCAGGGTGAAAGCGGCGATATGCACGCCGGCCCCAGTGCGTTTCGCGAACCTGCCGCACGGCGGCAGGAAACGTGATGTTGCTTGATCGGGTGGCTGCGCTCTGGATTGCCACGGCAATTGCTGCAGGTGCGTTTGCGGCGCACAGCGCAACAGGTCCGGCGATAGAGTGGCTCCGCACAGGCGCGCTTTATGCGATGGTCCACGGCGTGGCCGCGATTGCCATCGGGCGGCGGGCTGCCGGTCCTGTGATCATGATGCTCGGCGGCAGCATGGTGTTCACACTGACGTTGTTTGCCATGGCGGCAGGCGCACCGCGCTGGCTGGGAGCCGTCACGCCGATTGGCGGATTGGGAATGATCGCCGGATGGCTATGGTTCGCCTTTTACCGCGCCTCGTCGAGAAATGCCGCAACGTCCGCTAACGATACCGATTTATCGACATAGGCCTCGCCGATCGCGTGCGCCAGGATGAAGGGCAGGGTGTTCCCCGATTTTTTCTTGTCGTGGAGCATATGCCCGACGAGCGTAGTCCCCGACGCCGCAACGCCTGCCGTTTCTAGGCTGTCGGGCAATCCTGCGGCGCGCAAATGAGCGGCGACGCGTTCGGCATCGGCACCAGGGCAGATGTTGCGGTGGGCCGAAAACGAAAATGCCATCGCCATTCCCGTAGCGACGGCTTCACCATGAAGCAGCCTATCCGAAAACCCCGTCTCGGCCTCGAGCGCGTGGCCGAATGTGTGCCCGAGATTGAGCAGGGCGCGGACATCGCGGGTTTCGCGTTCGTCGGCAGCGACAATATCGGCCTTGGCGCGAACGCTCGTTTCGATGGCATATGAAAGCGCATCGGGGTCGCCTGCGAGCACTTGCTGACCATGGGCTTCGCACCATTCGAAGAACGACGCATCACCCAGCAGTCCGTATTTGACGATCTCGGCATAGCCTGCCCGGCGTTCGCGCATCGGCAGCGTATCAAGCACCGAGGGATCTATCAGAACCAGACGGGGTTGATGAAACGCGCCTACCAGGTTCTTGCCCGCTTGTGTGTTGATCGCGGTTTTCCCGCCAACCGAAGAATCGACCTGCGCGAGCAGCGTCGTCGGTATCTGGATGAAATTGCAACCGCGTTTCAGAATGGCGGCAGCAAATCCTGTCAGGTCGCCGATCATCCCGCCGCCAAGCGCGACGATATGGTCGGTCCGATCGATCTCGCGACCCATCAACGCATCGCACAAGTCCGCCAGATGCGCCCAGCTTTTGGTCGCTTCGCCCGCCGGAAGGACGATCGGATCGGCAACAATTCCCGAACCCTCCAGGGCTGCCGACAATCGCGGCAATACCGCATCGGCAACATGGCTATCGGTCACCACAACAAGCCGATTGTTTCGTGCGTAGCGAGCAAGGTGCTTGCCAGCATCGGCAATAAGCCCATGCGCGATTTCAACGGTGTAACTGGCCGGGCCAAGCCCGACGATTACAGATGGCATTGCAGGCGCTCCAGAATCAGGTCGACAGTGGCGTCGTGGGGTGATGGCTGGCTGCGGACATGAACAGGTGCCAGCGCATAGATCGGGTTGCGGATGGCCGCCAGATCGGCAAGCACCACCCGGGGATCGCGATCCTTGAGCAGTGGCCTTGTGTCACGTCGCGCCACCCTGTCTGCGAGCACATCGATATCGGCATCGATCCAGACGCCGACTGCCTTTTCGAGGATCAGCGCGCGCGTTGCCGCGTTCATGAATGCGCCGCCACCTGTTGCGATAACCTTGGCCGATCCATCAATCAGTCGCGCGATCACCCGACGTTCGCCATCGCGGAATTCATCTTCGCCGTATCGGGCAAAGATTTCGGATATTGTCAGCCCGGCAGCGTGTTCGATCTCGTGATCGGCATCGACAAATTCCAGACGAAGGCGTTGTGCGATCCGCCTGCCGATGGTCGATTTGCCCACACCCATCAGGCCGATCAGCACAATAGGACGATCAAGCGTGAGGCGGGGCAAAGGGTGGGACTGGTCAGCCATCACACGCGGGGCTATACACAGCTGCGGTTGAGCGGCAAATCGTCGCCGTGCGTATGGTGATCAGGGTCGGTAATGGCGCGAGGGATTAAGCTGGTTTTGGCGCTGGTTGTGGTTGTCGCA
>JANPIQ010000073.1:0-5457 GCA_031425075.1 Sphingomonadales bacterium | reverse complement strand
TGGCCGCCTGGATTTACGATCACATTGCCTATGTTCCCGGCAGTTCGGGCTATCGTGCCACCGCAAGCGATATCTTCCTGTCGCGGCAGGGCGTCTGCCGCGATTTTGCGCACCTGATGATTGCCTTCGCGCGTGCCGATGGCATCCCGGCACGGATGGTCTCGGCCTACGCGCTCGACCTCGATCCACCCGATTTCCATGCGGTGTGCGAAGTCTATCTCAACCACCAATGGCATCTTGTCGATGCCACGCGGCTAGTGCCCGAAACCGATATCGTCCGCATCGCGGTCGGTCGAGATGCCACCGATATCGGATTCATGACGATTTTCGGGAGCGCCGAAATGGTTTCGCAGTCAATCCAGGTTACGTCTGTCGACTAACTCTTAGCGCTTGCGTTTTATAAGCCGAGCTCGCATAGCGCCGCCTCCTGCACACAGGATAGAAGAAAGCCGGAGGGGCGTTCGCATGGTGCGGCGTCAGCGATCGGCAGTGAAAGGCAAGACAACATGGCTCTCTACGAGCATATTTTTCTTGCGCGTCAGGATCTGGCCCAAGCCCAGGTCGATGCGCTCGCCGCGACGGCAACCGAGATTGTCGAGACGAATGGTGGCAAGGTCGTCAAGACCGAAACCTGGGGGCTTCGCAGCCTCGCTTACAAGATCGCGAAGAACCGCAAGGCGCATTATGTGATGCTTGAGCTCGATGCTCCTGGCACTGTGATCGCCGAGCTCGAGCGCCAGACGCAGATCAACGAGGACATCATCCGTTACATGACCGTCAAGGTCGATGAACTCGAAGCCGGACCTTCGGTGATGATGCGCAAGGGCGATCGCGATCGCGACCGCAAGCGTCGTGACCGCGACGACGACAACAGCGACTATTGAGGGAAGCAAGACCATGGCCCGTCCATTTTTCCGCCGCCGCAAATCTTGTCCCTTTTCGGGCAAGAACGCCCCGCGCATCGACTATAAGGATGTGCGGCTGCTTCAGGGCTTCGTCTCTGAGCGTGGCAAGATCGTGCCCAGCCGCATCACTGCCGTGGCGGCAAAGAAGCAGCGCGAACTCGCCCAGGCGATCAAGCGCGCACGTCATCTGGGCCTGCTGCCCTACCTCGTGAAGTAAGGAGCAGATCCGATGCAAGTCATTCTTCTCGAACGCGTCGAAAAGCTCGGCGGAATCGGCGATGTCGTCACCGTCAAGAACGGGTTTGCGCGCAACTTCCTGTTGCCGCGTAACAAGGCGCTTCGTTCGAACGAAGCCAATCGCAAGGTGTTCGAAGCCAACAAGGCCCGGATCGTTGCCGATAACGATACAAAGCGCACCGAAGCGCAATCATCTGCAAAAAGCGTCGAAGGCACGTCGGTTACATTGATCCGTCAGGCATCGAACACCGGCCAGCTTTACGGGTCGGTCGTGGTGCGCGACATTGTCGAGGCGCTCGTCGCCGATGGGAAAAAGGTCAACAAGCAGCAGGTCGTGCTCGATCGCCCGATCAAGTCGATCGGCATGTTCGACGTCAAGGTTGCGCTGCACGCTGAAGTTGTCGTTACCGTCAAGGTTAATGTCGCGCGGTCGCCTGAAGAGGCCGACCTTCAGAGCCAGGGCGTCGACGTCATGTCGCAGATGTTCGAAAAAGACGTGGCCGGCTTCACCGAGGATTTCGATCCGAACGCGGAACCCGGAACGATTGCAGACGCGGAACCTGCGCCTGCCGACGCTGCGACGACTGCAACGAACAGCTAGACCGGGTCCGGCGGAAAGGGTGGCGGTGTGTTTCGGCTGATCCCTGTCCTTTCCGCCGACCAGCTAGCAGAGTTGCGCGCAATTGCCGCAGCGGCGACCTTCGTCGATGGGCGGATCACCAATCCGCATTCGACGGTCAAGAATAATCTCCAGCTTCACGATCCTGCGACCCACGAACGCTCGGCGGTTGTGCTGCGTGGTGCGTTGCTGGCGAGCGAGGCGTTTCGCAATATCGCATTCCCAAAATCGATCGCCCCACCGATGCTGACGCGGTACACCGCCGGCATGGCCTATGGCGCGCACGCCGATGCGGCTCTCATGTTTTTGCCCAATGGGGTCATTCGCGCCGATATTTCATGCACGATTTTTTTGAATGACCCCGCAGCTTATGAAGGCGGCGCCTTGCGCGTAGGGCTCGGATCGGCTCAGGTTGCGTTCAAGGGGGAAGCCGGCACAGCCTTGCTCTATCCATCGACCACGCTTCACGAGGTCGAACCTGTCACCTCGGGGGAAAGGCTGGTGGGCCTGACATTCATACAAAGCCGCGTTGCCGATGCCGGAAAGCGCGATTTGCTTTACGAACTCAACGAAATCGCCGCGCTTGAAGGTCTTTCAATGCGCGCCGAAAACTATACGCGATTGCAGGCCGTACAGTCGAACTTGATGCGCCACTGGTGCGATCCGGCCTAAAGCGTCAATAGCCCATAAGGCTCAGCACTTCTTTCCGGCTGCGCGAATCATCGAGAAAGCAACCCAATAACCGGCTGGTCGTCATCGCAACGCCAGGCGTTCTCACGCCGCGACCTGTCATGCAGCCGTGCGTGGCTTCGATCACGACAGCGACGCCTTGCGGATGAAGATTATCCCAGATGCATTTGGCCACTTGCGCGGTTAAACGCTCCTGAACCTGCAATCGCTGCGCATATCCGTGCAGAACACGCGCGAGTTTCGAAATGCCCACAACGCGATCCTTGGGCATATAGGCAATTGACGCTTTTCCGGTGATCGGCGCCATGTGATGCTCACAATGCGATTGAAACGGAATGTCTTTGAGCAACACCAGCTCGTCATAGCCGCCCACTTCTTCGAATGTGCGTGACAGGTGCAGTCCGGGATCACTGGCATAGCCTTGGCAATATTCTTTCCATGCACGCGCCACGCGGTCGGGCGTATCAAGAAGCCCTTCGCGGGTGGGATCCTCGCCCGTCCACGTAATGAGTGTCCGGATCGCATCTGCCACATGAGTGGGTACAGGTATCTTGCCGGTCTCTGCGACGGGCACTGGTTCATGATCGGCCATGCCGCGAACGATAGTGCCAATTGTAAGTCTTCGCCAGTCCAAAACTTAGCAGCCGTATCGGCGGGCTGGCAGCCAGCAGTTTTGACACACGAAGCACCCGCAAGCCTTAAGCGTGGCTTTATCGCAACACCTCGCAAATTTGCCCGAAAACAGTGATTGACGGAAACGGAAACCCGTCGCAAGCTGGCAGGCAACCGGCGCAAAATCGCGCCAATGCCCCAAAAATGGGCGGAACACTGGGAGACGGACACATGAAAAAGCTTGAATGGCTCGGCGCGAGCGTGATTGCGCTATTGGCAACAGCCCCTGTATTCGCTCAATCGGCACCGGCCGAAGACGACGCTATCGACACCGGCGAAATCATCGTTACCGCGCAACGTCAGGCGCAGAGCCTTCAGGAAGTGCCCATCGCGGTTTCGGCATTTTCGGGCGAGCAGCTCGACAGGCAGCAAATCGAGAATGCGAGCGATCTTCAGCTCTCGCTTCCCAACGTGACCTTCACAAAGGGCAATTTTACAGGGTCGAGCTTTACGATCCGGGGGATCGGCGATTTGTGCGTCGGCAACTCTTGCGATTCCGCCACCGCCATTCACTTGAACGGTACGCCGTTGATCGGCACCCGCCTGTTCGAAACCGAATATTTCGATCTTGAGCGTATCGAAGTGTTGCGCGGCCCGCAGGGCACGTTGTTCGGCCGCAACGCGACATCGGGCGTGGTCAACTTCATCACCGCCAAGCCCGATCTGTCTGGCTTCAAGGCATCGGGCGAAGCCGAATATGGCAATTTCAACGCCTACAAGATCAAGGGCATGGTCAACGCGGCGATCAGCGATTCCATCGGCGTCCGCGTTGCAGGCTTCTATCTGAAGCGCGATGGGTACACCGAAAACCTGTTTAACAACCGGGACGTGGACGGGCGCGAAACCTACGCCATTCGCGGATCACTCCGTTTCCAGCCAACAGATACGACAACGATCGATCTGCTCGGCTATTATTTCCGTGAAGACGATAACCGGGCGCGTATCCAGAAGCAGGTCTGCCAGCGCGATCCGACGGGAATTCTCGGATGTCTTCCGAACCGGTTGGAGTTCGGCGCGACCAACAACAACTCGACATTTGTCGGAACGCTGAGCTCACGCGAGTTCCTGTCGTTCAACGGAATCCCGGCCAGTTTGGGACTTGGTTCGCTCTATGGACCCGATTCAAACGCGAATTTCGTCAATCCGGCGAACGTCAGGCAGGTCCGCACAGACTTTGATCCAGAATATTTCACCGACGAAATTCAGGCCCAAGCGCGGATCGAGCAAGAGCTCGGGTCGCTGAAGCTGCAGGCCACTGGCTTTTACCAAAAAACACGGATTGATTCGCGCCAGGATTACAACCTTAACGTTGCAGATCGGTCGCAATACGCGACAGGCCTCAACACGCTGGCATTCCTGGCGGGCGGCGGAGGTGGCGCCGCGCTGGCAAGTTATCTGGCTCCGGTTGCAGCAGCGATCATTCCAAATGGCCCCAATGGGGATCTTTGCACGTCTGAGACAGAAACCTCAGGTGTCGGCTCTTTCGGGGGATTGAAGCGCTGTTCGCCCGTCACGGCAGAATTCGATCGCTCGAACGGCACAAACCGGACGTATTCGGGCGAGTTGATCCTGACCAGCGACTTTGACGGCGCTTTCAACTTTTTGCTGGGTGGTATTTATGTCGACTCAAAGACGACGGAAGGCGATTATTACGTCAACGCGTTCGGGATCGATTATGTGTCTGGTATCCTCGGGTCGTTCACTTCGCTCGGCGCTGGCCTTCCTCCTTCATTCCTCGGCACCCCATACTTCCGCAACAATGCGCTCGAGAATAGCCTAAAATCCTATGGGATCTTCGGTGAGGCTTATGTCAACATTGGGGAAAAACTGCGGATCACGGCGGGGCTTCGCTACAACAATGACGAAAAGTTCAGCAGTGCCCGGTCGACGCTCGCCAGTTTCCTTGTGCCTTATGGGTCGACGAGCGCATTTTCGTCGCCCTTTGTCGGCAGCTTTGATGCTGACCCCGGTCGTGCTGGCAACCAGCTAACGCAAGACCGCAAAGTCTCATTCAGCGAATACACCGGGCGTTTTGTTGCTGATTACAAGATCACCGACGATAATCTGCTCTACGCATCTTATTCGCGTGGGTACAAATCAGGCGGGATTAACCCGCCACTTCAACCCATTTTTGCGGTGCCTGATGCGTTTGCGCCGGAGTTTGTCAATGCTTTCGAAATCGGCTCGAAAAACGTATTTGCAAATGGCAAGTTCACGTTCAACGCAACGGTAGCATCAGCGACGCTGTCAACGTGCAGTGGCAGCGTGACATTTGTGCATCTTCAAACTGGACTGCCGCTGACGGCGGCTGTCCCGGTGCTCGCGAGCGTGATC
>JANPIQ010000072.1:0-3543 GCA_031425075.1 Sphingomonadales bacterium | reverse complement strand
CGTGCCAAAAGCAAGAGGTGAATATGCCCGACAAATCAAACAATCTTCAGGACATCTTCCTGAACAATCTCCGGAAGAATAAAACGCCTGTCACCATGTTTTTGGTCAAGGGCGTCAAGCTTCAGGGGATTATCACCTGGTTCGACAACTTCTCCGTTCTTCTTCGGCGGGATGGCCAGTCGCAACTAATCTACAAACACGCAATTTCAACGATTATGCCGGCGGCTTCAGTTGATCTGATCGGAATCGCTGCTGCGTTCGAACAAGGTGAAAAAAAATCGCGCCAGTTGCAGGATGTGTTCCTCGCAGCGGTCCAGAAATCACAGACCGCTGTGACAATGTTTTTGGTGAACGGCGTCATGCTGCAAGGCGACATTGCCGCTTATGATCTGTTCTGCATGCTTCTGCAGCGCGACGGGGCCACACAGCTCGTCTACAAGCATGCAATTTCCACCGTCCAGCCGAGCAGCCCGCTCAACCTGGCCGAGGAAACCGGTGACGACGATTGAGCGTATTTAACCGTGCCGATGAGGGGGTCCGCCGCGGCACCCGTGCCGTGGCGATCTTGCCGATCCTGCGATCGGCCGCATCGCGTGGCGCTGACGCGCGGCTTGAGGAGTTCGTAGGGCTAGCCGCAGCAATCGGCATCGAGGTGATCGACCAGCACGCGTTTCCGATCCGCAAAGTCAGGCCTGCTACGCTATTCGGCCAAGGGCAGATCGAGCATATTCACACATTGGTGGAGGCGACCGGGTCAGAGCTTGTGCTTGTCGATACTACGCTTTTGCCTGTTCAGCAGGCGAAGCTCGAAGAGGCGCTCAACGCCAAGGTGATCGATCGCACCGGCTTGATCCTCGAAATTTTTGGCGAACGCGCCGCGACAGCCGAAGGGCGGTTGCAAGTCGAACTTGCGCATCTCGATTATCAGGCTGGTCGCCTGGTACGCAGCTGGACCCACCTTGAACGTCAGCGCGGCGGGTTTGGCTTTCTGGGCGGGCCCGGCGAAACGCAGATCGAGGCTGACCGCCGGATCATCCGTGACAGGATGGCGCGGTTGCGCCGCGAACTTGCCGATCTTTCGCGCACGCGCGGGCTGCACCGCGATCGAAGAGGGAAGGCACCCTGGCCCGTCATTGCGCTGGTCGGCTATACCAACGCGGGGAAATCTACGCTGTTCAACAGGCTGACAGGCGCCAGCGTGCTGGCCGAAGATATGCTGTTTGCCACGCTCGACCCTACGATGCGCAGCATTTCGCTGCCTGGAGTCGCGAAGGTCATTCTTTCTGATACGGTAGGGTTTGTTTCAGATCTTCCCACACAGCTGGTCGCCGCATTTCACGCAACGCTGGAGGAAGTCGTCGCGGCCGACCTCATCGTTCACGTCCGCGATATCGCGCATGAGGATAGCGATGCCCAGCGGGGCGATGTAAATCGCGTTCTCGATGAGATCGGTGCCGGAGTCAAAGATAGCAAGATCATCATTGAAGTTTGGAACAAGGTCGATCTGCTCGACGCAGACATGAGGGCGGCGATCCTCGACGACTCAGGTGGGCGCGATCAACCACCATTGATTTCAGCTTTGAGCGGGGAAGGGGTTGATGCGCTTGTTCATACTTTGGCGCGGCATCTGACCGAGGCGCACGAAGAACATCGGTTCGTTCTACCAGTGACCGAGGGGCGCGGACGTGCTTGGCTTCACGAACATGGCGAGGTCGTTTCGGAAACGAACCGCAATTCGGACGTCGAATTGACCGTCAGATTGTCGGCGAGCGATCTTGCGCGATTTCATGATCGGGATTTTGCCTGAACCCAAAGCGCTTCCTTGGCATCTGGCGTCAACGCATCGAATCCCGGCGTTTGTTCCATCTGTCGAAACCGTCGCTCGAATTTGGCATTCGCCCGGCGAAGCGCCTGTTCAGGATCGACATTTTTGTGGCGCGCATAATTGACGACGGAAAACAGAAGGTCGCCAAGTTCGTCGACTGTTTCGTGCTGGTTGGTCGCCTGCTCAATTTCGGCAAGCTCCTCGTCGATCTTGCGGCGGGGGCCGTCACAGTCGGGCCAGTCGAACCCAGTCCTTGCAGCACGCCTCTGCAGTTTTTCGGCCCGATTTAGCGCCGGAAGCGCCATGGCAACGCCGGCTAACACGCTGGGGTCTGATTGGCTCAGTCGTTCCTCGGCCTTCAAATCCTCCCAAGGCTTTGCAACCTTGGCAGCGCCGAAAATATGAGGATGGCGACGACGCATCTTGTCGCAAATTCCGCTAATGACATCGGCCAGATCGAACGCACCAGCTTCTGATGCCATCTGCGAATGGAATATGATCTGCAGAAGCAAATCACCAAGCTCGTCGCGCAAGTCGTTGAAGTCGTTGCGTTCACATGCGTCGGCAACCTCATACGCTTCCTCGATCGTGTACGGGGCGATTGTCTGGAAAGTCTGCTCACGATCCCACGCGCACCCGGTTTCAGGATCGCGGAGCTGGATCATGATTTCGACCAGAGGGGATAAATCCGGGGGCATTCCGAAGTCCGATAATAGATATTATGTAAAATTAATAGTCGAGCATACGTACGGTAAGCCAAGCCATGGCGAACATCGCAATCCATAACAATGCCATTCCTGCCAACCGTACAACGGGTATCTTCCGGCCAAATAGTGCCATCACCGGCAAGATAAGCGCAACCGCTGACACTAAAACCAGTCCGACCGTGGTCCTGTCCATCACACAGCCTTTGCGAACAACGTGTAGAAGTTGGCTGACGTTGTATCAGCAAGGTCTTCAATCGATACACCACGAAGATTTGCGACAAATCGGGCTGTGTGGGCAACAAATGCAGGCTCACACACTTTGCCCCTGTTTGGCATCGGAGCCAGAAACGGGGAATCGGTTTCGATCAGCAGACGATCTGTCGGTATTGTTGGCACGATCGCCTGCAAATCCCGGGCATTCTTGAAGGTTACGATTCCGGATATCGAGATGTACAGCCCAAGATCGAGCATTACCTGTGCAAACTCGGCGCTGGCGGTAAAGCAATGGATGAGCGCCGGATACCGTCCTTTTGCCATCTCCTCGCTGAGGATCGCTGCCGTGTCGGCCTCAGCTTCGCGGGTATGGACGATCAACGGTAGCGCAGTTTCGCGCGCGGCAGCAATATGCGCACGAAACCCCGATTGCTGCTGCGCTCTGTCAGAATGGTCATAATAGTAATCGAGACCGGATTCGCCGATTGCGATGACCTTGGGGTGGGTTGCACGCGCAATCAGTTTCTCGAGATTCAGTTCGCGCGGTCCCACGCCGTCCAATGGTGAGATCCTGCCCATCAACACGTAGTACATCCCGCGGTAGCTGTGCGTCTGCTCCATGACAGCCAGATCGGCTGGCATCTCGACTACACACAACAAACTCGCGTCGCGTTGCGGGCTGGCACAGCGCTCACAAATATCCGCTTCCGTGAAAGTGTTACAGCGAGAGCAATGCTGCAAACGCTCAAGCGCCAGTCCGAGTGATTGCCCGAGACGCGCAGCCCCTTGGCCCGCGCC
>JANPIQ010000071.1:0-1536 GCA_031425075.1 Sphingomonadales bacterium | reverse complement strand
GCGATGAAACGATCCAGGTTCGTCCCCTTGAGCAGACGCTCTGTTTGCGCGCGGAGCACGCCTGGCTGGTGGAGTTGCTTCGTCGCGGCGAGCCGCATCAATTCAGCATCCGGCGCGCTCCGCGTGAGGAAATAGCCGAGCCGCGATGCCAGCGCGAAGCCATCGAGTTTCCCCGCGGGCTCCTGTAAATAAAGAAACTCCGGCGCACAAAGGGCGGCGACGGCAGCGGTGCGGATCGCGACCAGGAAGTCTTTGCTCTCCGCAAACTCGGCATCGAACAAAGCGAGATAAGGAGCCACATCTCCCGAAGAGACCGGCCGGCGAAAAGCCTGCGTCAAAAACAGCGGCAGCAGTCGGCGCGAGTCGGCCAGAGGATTCGCGCTCTCCGCGACGAAGGTCGGCACGTAACCGCGCTTCCCTTTCATCCAGGGTTTGTCGGCCGGCAGCTCACGCACTTTCAGATCGCCGAGCAGCAAGGTATGGCCGCGCGTCGGCCACTGTTCGATGATCGGCCCCTCGATCGTGACCTCCTGAAAAGCGAGACCTTCGCCCGGATACTTGTCCGGCCCGTCCTTGATCGGCGAATGCCCATCCGGCCCGTTGAGTCCTTCGGGACTGATTTTGATTCCGTCCCCCGCCCGCAAGTGGAGGAGGACCTCGACCGTTGCGGCTTTCTCAGGCGGCAGCTCTTGGTAGCTGTGGACCATGTTGTCCCCGCCGCGATTGAAAGTCCCCGCAATGAGCGCGAAAGGAACCGGCTGCGTGATCTGGTAGCCGTATCCAGTGATGCGCAGCCGGTGCAGGCCCGCCGACTTCGCGCGCAGGCCGGCGATCTCCGTGCTCGGGAAGCCGCCGTTATTGAACACAACGATCGCGCCGTCCGGACGCTTCAGCCAGTGCTTGCCGATGCTCTCCCCCGCCCTGCCGCCACCGAGAGCGAAGCTGGCCTTCGTCGTCTCCGGCTTCTCCCCAGCGTGCAAGGCCGCGTTCAGCGCGATCTCCGCGGCTTCCATGTAACGCTGCATCTGCATGCCGGAGATCGAGAGCGCCTCGCCGATGTTGTCGAAGCCGTGGGCGCGCCCGTCCTCGGGCAGCATGTCGATGATGTTCACGTTCACTCCGAGCAGATCATTGATCGTGTTTTGATACTCGCGCCGGTTCAGGCGGCGCAGGACGGTCCCTTTCTGCTGCGCGTGCTTTGTAACTAAGTCGCCTCCGAGCGCCGTGAGGAACGCGCGCTGTTCCGTCGCTCCGGGGCGCGCTTTTTTCGGGGGCGGCATCTCGCCGGCAAGCACGCGATCAAAGACGCGCACCCACTTCTTGTGCGCCGCGGCGTCCGTGGGCTCGGTGGAAAGGCTCGTGAGGTCGAGCCCGCCCTTTTTGTCATCCGGATCGTGGCAATCGGTGCAGTGCTGCTCGAGGAAAGGCCGCAACGGCGGCGGCAGCGCGGCGGCGGCTGTGGAGACGATGGCGAGAAACGCGAACGCGACGAGGCTGACCTTCATGGGCGCTCAGGCCTGATTGATGTCGAGGACG
>JANPIQ010000070.1:0-3882 GCA_031425075.1 Sphingomonadales bacterium | reverse complement strand
GCCGACCCCTCACCCGACCCTTCGGGCCACCCTCACCCTCAAGGGGAGAGGGGTTTGTTGGAGCAATTCCATGACCCCCTATGTTTACCAACGCGGCGAGACGATCTCGCTCGCGCTCGATGCCGTATCGGGAGACCCGCTCTCGGTGTCGGCGATTTCGGCGAACATGAAGGCCGTGCCACCAGGTCGCACGACGATACCCGACACTGCTCCTGTCGCGGCGAGTTTCATCGTCGCGCAACGGGAGGCATCGGGAGACATTCCCGCAGGATGGACGCTGACGATCCCGGCAAGCGTTTCGGCAGGGCTCGTGGTGGGCAGCTACCTTGCCGATGCCAAAATCGCGTTAGGGTCGGGAACGATCGTGACCGAAAGCGTCGCAATCCGCCTGCGCAGCTCGGTGTCGGCATGACGATGATCGTGCGCTGGCGGCGGCCCGATCCGCCGATCGTTACCCAATGGCGCGGGCCCGACGGACGGCTTGCGGCAAGTGCACTCGCCGTGCCGATCCAGCCTTTGGCCGCGATCATCGGTCCGCCCGGGCCTCCGGGTCCATCGGGGTCGGGGTCAGCCGGACCCGCTGGCCCGGCAGGCCCGGCAGGCCCGGCAGGTTCGCCCGGTCCAGCAGGTCTAACAGGCCCGGCAGGTCCAACAGGCCCGGCAGGAGCAACAGGCGAGCAAGGGCCACAGGGGGCGCCGCCGCTTTCGGGAAGCGCAACCATCACTGTGGCATCCATCGGCGGTGTCACCGACTGGGAAGGATCGGTGCCTGCCACAGGCGTGCTGCCATCGCACCGCATTTTCGTGGCCGTAGCGCCTGCCACAGACACTGACGAAAACGATCCCGAACTTCTCGATCCCGTCCTGATCACAGGTGACGCCGGAACAGGGACGATCCGCATCATTGCCCGCTTTGCGGCCCCTGTTTCGGGGCCGGTGCGGCTTATCTGGAGTGGCTTTTAATGGCGAAACTATCCAAAGATTTGTCGGGCGGCACATTGCACCCGCGTGAGGCCTTGTTTGCGGTCGGCACATTGGGCGCGCTCAATGCCGAACTGATCGTCGCTGCCGACGGCGCGGCATCGGTGTCGCTCGATCTGCGTGGCAGCTTTGCGCTGTCGATTGAGGTGTCCGGCTCGGTCGACGGGGTGAACTGGCTTCCGATCGCGATGCGCCCGTTCGGCCAAACCGCGCTTGCCTATCAACTGGTGGCGGTCAATCCGTTTGCCGGACTGCTGGTGGGAAAGTGCAGCGCATACCGGCTCGTCCGCGCGCGGGTCGCTGCCTATACCTCGGGCGCTGCGACGGCGGTGCTGATGACCGACACCGCACCGCTCGACGATGTGCCGCCCGGCGGGACGACAACCATGACCGCCACGGCCGTAGGCGCAGCAGGCGCAGCGGTGACACTCACACTTCCGGCACCGCCTGCGGGTCTGCGCAACTACATCACCTATCTGGCGATCAACCGGTTCGCTGCGGCCGCGCTCACCGCCGCGGCGGCGCCTTTGACCGTGACCACGACCAATATTGCCGGATCGCTTGCCTTTTCGGTTCCGGCAGAGGCGGCAGCGCAGGGCAGCCTCGATCGATGGCGCGAGGATTTCGCCTGGCCGCTCGCGAGCAGTGCGATGGCGACGGCAACGGCCTTTGCATGCCCTGCAACACCCAACGTGATCTGGCGCGCGACCGCCGCTTATTTCGTCGCACCATAGGGGGCAAAGACATGCAGATCGAACCGGTGATCGTCCCCGCAGATGCGGTGGACGAAGCCAAAACCTATGTCCGCATCGAAACCGATGATGAAGATGCGCTGATCGCAAGCTTGCTGTCGGTCGCGATCGGACATGGCGAACAGTTTACCGCGACGCAGTTTGTTGCGCGCAATGTGACCGAACGGATGCCGGTTTCGTCTGCGTGGCAGCGGCTCAGACTTTCTCCGGTGGCAAGCATTACGGGCGTCAGCGCGATCGCCGACGATGGGACGCCGACGCTGCTCGACCCTGACGGCTATGCGCTCGACATCGATCGCAACGGCGATGGCTGGGTGCGGGTGACGTCGCCTGTTTTCGCGCCGGTTCCTGTCCGGCGGATCGACGTTACCTACAGCGCCGGGATCGCTGCCGATTGGGGCAGCCTTCCCGACGCGCTGCGACACGGCGCGCTGCGGCTGGCGGCGCACCTTCATGCCGTGCGCGACTCCCCTGACGATGCCGGACCGCCTGCTGCGGTTGCGGCGCTGTGGCGACCCTGGCGAAAGATGAGACTGATATGACCGAGCTTGCAGGCGCGTTGAAAGAACGTGTGTCGATCGAAAGCCGCGCCGATGAGCGTGACATTATTGCGGGGCGGATCCTGCGCTGGCGTTATGAGGGCGCATCATGGGCCGCGGTGTCCCCCATTGTTCCCGGCGATTTCAACGTGGCCGATTCAGCATCGGCACTGCCACGCTGGGCAGTGACGATGCGCAAGCGCGAAGGCATCACGCAATGGACCCGGCTCGTCTGGCGCGGGCGGTTCTTGCATGTGCGGACGGTGACAAGCGACCCGCGCGAACCTTCCCGCATGATCCTGCGCTGTGAAGAAGCGCGTTGAGGCGGCCGCGCTCGAAGCGCGGCTGATCGCGCGGGGAGAGGCATTGGCAGCGAGCGCCATAGCCGGAGCAGCGGTGCGGCTCGCCAGCCAGCCGCAGCCTCCGGGTATTACTGCCGAGCCGCTCGACACTGGTGTGCGGCTGTCGGGCCGGCGGCTTAAACTGAGGATCGTCCGCAATCCCGGAATTGGAAGGTTTACGCCATGAGCGATGCGATGATCGTGTTTCAGGCCGCCGCCGTTGCGGCGCTTGGCGCGCGCCCGGGGCTCAGCGCACTCACCGGAATTTATGATGGCCCGCCGCCGCGCGCCGCCTTTCCCTATGTCAGCATCGCAGGCGGCGCGACAAGCGACTGGAGCACCAAGACCGCCACCGGGCGAGAGTTGCGCTTTGCAGTGACGATCTGGGACGATGGCGAAGAGGCGCTGCGGCTGCACATGCTGATGGCCGAGGCAGAGGCGGCGGTGGCGAGCGTGCCACGCGACGTGCCGGGGTGGTGGATTGCAAGCCTCGTATTCGGACGCAGCCTGATTGCGCGCGACCCTGCCGGGCCATGGGCTGGGCTGATCGAACATCGCGTGCGGATGCTGGCGGTTTGATATTACTCATCCTCCCCATCGTCTTGCGATGGGGAGGATAAACAACGAAAAGGAAACACACATGCCTGCAGAAAAGGGTTCGGCCTTCCTCCTGAAGGTCGGCGATGGCGCGATGACACCGGTCTTCACCACAGTCGCCGGACTGCGCACGACGCAGCTGAGCATCAATGGCGAAGCGGTGGTCGTAACCCACAAGGGATCGGGCGGGTGGCGAGAATTGCTTTCGGGCGCAGGGGTGCGATCAGTGTCGGTTTCTGGTGCCGGGGTGTTCACCGGCTCTGTCGCCGAAGCGCGGATCAAGACCGGCGCACTGACCGGGGTGCTCGACGATTATGAACTGAGCTTTGAATCGGGCGAACGGTTGCGCGGGCGCTTTCTCGTTTCGCGGCTCGATTATGCCGGCGATTTCAATGGCGAACGATCATACACGCTCGCGCTCGAAAGCTCGGGCGCGGTGGTGTCGCTGTGAGCCGGAACGCCAACCCGGCACGCGGCGAGGCCGAGGTGGCGGGCTTCGTGCTGCGTCCGACATTTGCCGCGCTTGTGGCAGCAGAAACCGAACTCGGGCCGTTATTCGCTCTCGTCGAACGCGTCGGGGAAGGGCGGCTGTCGCTTGCCGACATGATCGCGCTGTTCTGGCATTGCGTGCCAGAGGTCGGGCGACCCGAACGCGATGTCTTTGCCGACGCG
>JANPIQ010000069.1:0-2148 GCA_031425075.1 Sphingomonadales bacterium | reverse complement strand
GGCATGGTCCCTTCGGACAATCCCTTTTACGATCAAGGCGCGGTCAAAAGCCAGATCTGGTCGTCGGGTCAGCGCAATCCTCTGGGTCTTGCTTTCGATGCCGATGGCAGGTTGTGGGAAACCGAAATGGGGCCGCGCCACGGCGACGAACTCAATCTGATCGTCAAAGGTGCCAATTACGGATATCCGATCAAATCGAACGGATCACACTATAGCGGGGGTGATATCCCCGATCATGCGCCAGGTGACGGCTTTGTGGCGCCGAAACAGTTCTGGGATCCTGCAATCTCTCCGGGCAGCTTGATGATTTACCAGGGCGATCTGTTTTCGAAATGGAAGGGCGATGCCTTTATCGGCGCGCTGGGCGGTGAGGCGCTGGTGCGCGTCGATCTCAACGGTGAAACCGCTACCAAAGCCGATCAATGGCCCATGGGCGGCCGCATCCGCGAAGTCGAACAAGGCCCCGATGGTGCGATTTGGCTGCTCGAAGATGGCGACGGCGCAAAACTGATGAAACTGACCCCGCGCTGATGCAGCCGGCAGGCACTTATGTTCGCGATCTTGGTGCGCCACTCGCGCGGCTGATCGAAAATGCGCTCGATTGGGAACATCTGCCGCATGTCCACGCGGATGATTTTTCCGCGCTTTCGTTGATCGTTGCCGATGATTGGGGTTGGTCTGCCCGCGTCGGCACCCCCCATGGTCATAGTCTGGATCTCGATCTGACGCTCGATCGCGATCGCCTCGGCTGGGTGACGACGACCAAGAGCGGAGGGACGGTGGTCAGCCGGATCGATAGCCGGGCCGTATCAACCGGTCGGGACACGTGCAGAGTGTCGGTTGCGTTTTTCGTCCCCGAAATTCCGTTGGATCAGGAATCGGGCGTCGCAGCCTTTTTCACAACGCTCTACGCCCGCCTTTATGATGAGGATGAGGCGATGATGAAGGCGCGGCATATTGCGGTGCAACGTGGGGCCAGTCTTTTTGGCGAACGACGCGTGCTGCAACTTGCCGACGGCTGCCGTGTTTCGATCCCAACGGCTTGCCCGCATCTTGGCCTGCCCCTCGATTCCACTCCCGATAAGGCGGGTATCGTGACATGCCCGTGGCACGGCTATCGGTTCGACGTGCACACCGGGCAATGCGTCAGTGGTCAGACGTGCGGCTGGCAAACCGCCTGATCGCTATTTTCGACGAACGTCAGCACCAACCCCTTGGCGCAACGCCATCGTTGACGCTATCGCAAAGCGACCCTGTCCCGAATCCGGCACCCTCGGACATTCAGGATTGTGTTGATTGCGGAGAATTTGTGTCTTTCGGAAACTTTGACGGGCCGAAGAGTTTACCTAAAATCCTGCGCGTTTCGGAGCGGTTTGTGACATCCAGATTGCGGCTGTTGGCCACAGGAGCGCTCGCTAGTGCTTGTTTTGCGTTGTCCGGGTGCGGAAGTGCGGAGGCCGAAAAGGCTGGCGGCCCGCAAGGGCCGCAAACGGTTGGCTTTATCATCGTCCAGCCATCGAGCGTTCCGCTGATCAACGAACTCACAGGGCGTATTGCGCCGTTCGCCCAATCTGAAATTCGCCCGCAAATTTCGGGCGTAGTGCTGCGTCGCAGCTTTGAAGAGGGCGCGCTCGTCAGGGCAGGGCAGACGCTCTACCAGATCGACCCGAGCCTTTATCAGGCGTCGGCAAACGAAGCGCGCGCCAATGTGAACAGCGCTTCGGCAACTGCCGAGGCCGCGCGTGTGCGGGCCAATCGCCTGCGTCCGCTGGCGGAGATCGAAGCGGTATCGAAGCAGGATTATACCGACGCAGCAGCGCAGGCACGGCAGACGTCTGCGGCCGTCGCGCAATCGCGCGCGCAACTCGATACCGCGCAAATCAATCTGCGGTTTACGCGTGTGCCGGCCCCGATCACCGGGCGCATCGGCCGCAGCCTGGTGACCGAGGGCGCGCTGGTCACTGCCAATCAGGCCGAACCTCTTGCCGTGATCCAGCGGCTCGATCCTGTTTATATCGACATCCAGCAATCGAGCGCCGAACTGCTCGCGCTGCGCAGGGCCATGGCGCAAGGCGGACTGGTGCCGGGCGTGGCGCAGGCAGAAATCATTCTGGAAGATGGCAGCACCTATCCGATTGCGGCAAGCGT
>JANPIQ010000068.1:0-3847 GCA_031425075.1 Sphingomonadales bacterium | reverse complement strand
CTTTTTTATGCCTATATCCGTCACAATGCGAACGTCCGTTACACGCTGTTCATGTTCGTGGTCGCGATAGCCATGGCGATCATGGCCAATTTCGTTCGCGTGTTGCTGCTGATCTTGATCACTTGGTATTTCGGCGAACGGGCTGCGCAGGGGTTTTTGCACGATTTTGCGGGGTTGACGATGTTTGTGGTGGCGATGGCGGGGATTGTGGCTTTCGATAGCGTTGCCGGGCCGATCCGTCGCGCACTGGCGGTGCATTCATGACCGAACGCACGATCATCGGCGGCATTCCAAGACGCGCCGTCCTCATCGGTGCAACGTTGGCTTTGGGCGCAGGCTCGGCTTGGGCCATGACGCCGCGCCAGACCGAGAAACGTCTTGGTTCGGCCAAGCTCGACAATCTTGTGCCCGACCGGATCGGCATTTGGGACGTCGTCAAGCGGGATGGCGTGGTTGTTGCCAGCGAAGATGAAGGCGCTCCTGTCGACGGCTATGATCAGGTTTTGACGCGCACCTATGCGGCAATCGGGCAGCCCGAAATCATGTTGCTGATCGCTTACGGAAGCACGCAAGGAGGAAGCCTCCAGCTCCATCGGCCAGAAACCTGCTATCCTGGCCAGGGGTTCGCCCTAACCGATTTCAGCGAAACACAGGCCGATATGGGCGGCGGCAGGCGGGTCGGCACGCGAAGTTTTACCGCACGCCGTGATCAACGCATCGAGCGCGTGATCTATTGGACAAGGGTTGCGGACCAGTTTCCTCTCAACACGGCAGAATTGTACGCGGTCATTCTGGCGAACGTGCTCAAAGGCGTTGTGCCCGATGGCGTTCTGGTAAGATTTTCGACAACAGATCCGGTGGGACCGAATACCGATACGGCGTTGAAGGCGTTCGCAAAGACCATGATCGAAAGCATGGCACCGCCCGCGCGCAAAGTGCTGGTAACCTGAACTTTAGACGCTGTTTCGCTCAGATCGAGGCGCGCGACAGATTCGATCCTGTCGCGAGACGATGAGTGAGGCCATCCGGCAAAGTATGACTTTGCGGAGACCGCGGCATGAGCGAGCGATGTTATTCATCAGGACTATAATGGACCTTGGCTCAGCGACAACGCCTCGCGGCAAAAGCGGCCCGCCCCACAAGGTCGTTCGGAGCGGGGCGTCTGGGAGTGTCGCAGGATCTCACGGAGATCACGACGCGCCTCAATCAGCTCCTCCCCGGCGCACCCTTCCGGACGATCACGTCGTTTCAATCTGAGCGAAACAGGGCCTAGCGGAGCGGGAAGTTGGGAAACGGCTTCAGGATATAATGAATGAAGGCGAGCACAGCGACGATCGCCACGACGGCCGGGAAGGAATAGCCTTCATTTCCCAGGTAATTGGCAACTGCACAGCCAACAGCGGCCACAAGATATTGCCAAAGGTGATCATTGGCGGGCTTATCGCCAACCGACCGCTGCAGAAACAGTACGATCAGCCCTGCAAAGATCGCCATCGTGACATAGTCGTAGACGGTACTCATACATCACCTCTTCGAAGCACATACGAAAAAGGGCGCCGCAAGAGCGACGCCCTAAATTCGCATTCGATACCGTTAGGCAGCCGCAAAGCTGACCTTTGGCTGACGGCGTGCACGAAGCTGCCATCCAGCGAAGCCGAAACCGAGGATCATCATCGCCCATGTGCCAGGCTCAGGCACTGCGGTGACGACGTTGTCGAATTCGAACGAGTTCTGACCCGACGTGAAGACTGCGCCAACAATGCCGCTGCCGCCCTGCGCGTCGAAAATCACCCGGCCATTTTGCGTATTGATGGTCTGGTTACCGTTCTCGAGCGCATTGCCGTTAAGCACTGGCCCAAGCACATCCTGGAACGAGCCGTTGGCGAAAAGGAGGCGAACGTTGTTCGATGGATCGAGCGAGCCGAGCGTAAACGAAAGCACCTGCGCTGCGGCGAAGTTGATCGTGAACGACCCGCCGTTGAACACCGCCGCGTAACCGCCGGCGCTGCCGAAGGCTGGACGGGCTGCCTGACCGCTGATCAGATTGCTTGTGAAAACGCCGCCGCCGCCTGGCGAAAACGTACCTGGGCCGGCATAGGGCTGCAAGTCACCGGCGGGGTTACCGAAATCAGTGACAAGAAAGCCGCTGGGGATTGCCGCATTGAAAGCAGCCGAACCGCCTGGATTATATGTGATCGACAGCGCCTGTGCGCTGGTGGCAAACCCGCCCATCGCGACCGCTGCAAGAATGAAAGACTTCATGATACTGTTCCTTGGTTACAAAACGGGGATGGCGCGACGTCCAATGATTCGTTGATCGGCTTTCCGATAATCAAGAGTTAACATTATCTTTATGTCCGCGTCCATCGTTTTGTATCGCGCTGCGCCATGTTAACCATTTCTCCATCATTTTGGACCATCCGAACGATGGAATCGGCACGTTTCATCGAAGCATGCGCGATTCGGTGTCCGACTCGCATGGCTCGGCCCGAGGCTCCAATCCACGGGGAATTGTGCTGCGCAGCATGAAAAACACCGCTAGGGGCGCTGGCATGTGCAATTGCAGCGATCCGGTTTCTTGAAAGACTTCCTGGCATGAAAGGCCTTCTGGCGCGCGGCGCGGTGTGGATCGCGGCGACGCGCGGGGCGATCAACCTGATCGGATTCTGCTCGACGCTGCTGCTTGCGCGGCTGCTGATCCCCGAGGATTTCGGGCTGGTTGCCATTGCGACGACGGTGATTGCGATCGTCACGTCGGTTACCGAGATTTCGCTGTCTTCGGCGCTGGTGCAGCATCGCGATCCCACCGACGCGCATTATCATACCGCGTTCACGCTGGGGCTGATTCGCGCGGCCATAGTCGCCTTGATCACAGGCGCGCTCGCATGGCCGATCGCTGCGCTTTACGGTGATGACCGGCTGATCGCACTGATCCTGGCGCTTGCCGCAGCGTCAGCGGTTTCGGGTCTGGTGAATCCCAAATTGGTGCAGTTATTGCGCGCGCTGGTGTTCCGGCAGGAATTCGTGCTTGGCGTTTCGAACAAGCTTGTCGGGTTTGTGGTGGCGGCGGGCGTGGCGATCGTGTGGCAAAGCTATTGGGCGCTTGTGGTCGGCGCGGCCGCATCGCAGGTCTGCCATGTGATCGTAAGCTACACGCTCGTGCGATACCGCCCGCGGCTCTCGCTCTCCAAGACAAAGGAATTGCTGTCGTTTTCGGTCTGGCTGACGCTGTCGCAAGTGGTGTCGACGCTCAACTACCGATTCGACACACTGTTCATCGGCTATTTCCTGGGGAAAGCGCCGCTGGGGCTGTACAGTTTCGGCGATAACCTCGCCAATATGGTCACACGAGAGGCGACGTCGCCTGTGGCCAACACGCTGTTCCCCGCCTTTTCGCGGATGGCCGACGACCCTGACCGCCTGCGTGCCGCGTATTTCAAGGCACAAGGGATGCTGTTCGCGATCGCACTCCCCGTAGGCGTCGGCTTTGCCCTGATCGCCGAGCCGCTGATCATGCTGACCGTGGGGGACAAATGGCGCGGGGCGATTATTGTGGTGCAGGTCGTTGCAGCCGCTTCGGGAGTCGCATCGATTGGGGCCACATATATGCCGCTGGCTCTGGCGCTTGGGAAAACACAAGCAATCTTCAATCGGGATTTTTTCAGTTTTGTAGTGCGTGTGCCACTCTTTGTCTTCGGTCTGCTGTCGGGTGGGTTAGTCGGATTACTGCTTGCGCGCATTGTAACTGGCGCGATCGGGCTGCTTTTGAATATGACTTTGATTCGATCGCTCATCGATGTCGGGCTGAGAAAACAAGTAGCGGCCAATTTGCGACCGATATTGGCGC